>JBKHDS010000066.1:0-8937 GCA_046541215.1 Nitriliruptoraceae bacterium | reverse complement strand
GCGACAACATGGCCCTGGAGAAGGCGAAGCAGGTCCAGCGCGACCACCACTTCGCGCTCGTGGACGAGGTGGACTCGATCCTCATCGACGAGGCCCGCACCCCGTTGATCATCTCCGGTCCGGCGGAGCAGTCCGCGAACCTCTACCAGGTCTTCGCCCGGCGGGTCGCGCCCAACCTCGTCAAGGGGCAGGAGGGCGAGGGGCCCGGCCAGGCGACGGGCGACTACGTCATCGACGAGGCGAAGCGCACCGTCGCGGTCACCGAGGAGGGGGTGGCCAAGGTCGAGCAGCTGCTCGGTATCGCGAACATGTACGAGTCGGTCAACACCCCGCTGATCCACCACCTCCAGAACGCGCTGAAGGCCAAGGAGCTGTACAAGCGCGACCGCGAGTACATCGTCGTGGACGGCGAGGTGCAGATCGTCGACGAGAACACCGGCCGGGTGCTCTCCGGCCGCCGCTACTCGGAAGGGCTGCACCAGGCGATCGAGGCCAAGGAGGGGGTGCGGATCAAGGACGAGAACCAGACCCTGGCCACGATCACCCTCCAGAACTACTACCGCACCTACGAGAAGCTCGCCGGCATGACCGGCACCGCCAAGACCGAGGAGGCGGAGTTCCTCGAGATCTACGGCCTCGGCGTCATCGAGGTCCCGACGAACCGTCCGGTGATCCGCGACGACGCACCGGACCTGATCTACAAGACCGAGCAGGCGAAGTTCGAGGCCGTGGCAGCCGAGATCGAGGAGCGCAACGCCGAGGGCCAGCCGATCCTCATCGGGACCACCTCGGTCGACAAGTCGGAGCGGCTCTCGCGCCTGCTGACCAAGCGCGGCGTCAAGCACGAGGTGCTGAACGCGAAGAACCACGCCCGCGAGGCGCAGATCGTCTCCCAGGCGGGTCGGCTCGGCGCCGTCACGGTCTCCACGAACATGGCCGGTCGGGGGACCGACATCGTGCTGGGCGGCAACGCCGCCGAGGTGGCCAGGGACCGGGCCCGCGAGGAGGTCGGCACCGAGGCGAGCGAGGAGGAGTTCGAGGTCGCGGTCGAGCGGCAGCTGGCCGACCTCGCCCCGCGCTTCAAGGAGGAGGCGGCCAGGGTCAAGGAGCTCGGCGGCCTGTACGTGATCGGCACCGAGCGGCACGAGTCCCGACGCATCGACAACCAGCTGCGTGGGCGCTCGGGCCGGCAGGGCGACCCGGGCGAGAGCCGCTTCTTCCTCTCCCTCGAGGACGACCTGATGCGGCTGTTCAACGCCTCGGCGGTGGACCGCATCATGACGCGGTTGAAGATCCCCGAGGACGTGCCGATCGAGCACAAGTGGGTGACGCGTGCCGTCGCCAACGCCCAGGGCCAGGTCGAGAGCCTGAACTTCGACCGACGCAAGAACGTGCTCAAGTACGACGACGTCATGAACGAGCAGCGCAAGGTCGTCTACGCCCAGCGCCAGGCCCTGCTCGACGGCGACATGGACGAGGTGGAGGACCTCGCCTCCCGCTACCTGTCGGACACCATCGGCGCGATGGTGGACGAGCACTGCCCGCCCGGGGTGTTCCCCGAGGAGTGGGACCTCGAGGGGCTCGGTGTCCGGCTCGAGCAGGTCTACGACCACACCGTCGACCTCGGCGCGCTCGACCTCGAGCGCATCGACCAGGACCAGCTCATCGAGGACCTGCACGCCGACATGCTCGCGGCCTACGAGCGGCGGGTCGAGGAGGTCGGCGGTCCGCAGGTCATGCGCGAGCTCGAGCGTCGGGTCATCCTGACGGTCGTGGACCGCAAGTGGCGCGAGCACCTGTACGAGATGGATGCCCTGCGTGACGGGATCGGGCTGCGGGCGGTCGGGCAGCGCGACCCGCTCACCGAGTACCAGCGTGAGGCCTACGACTCCTTCGCCGCGATGATGGGTGGGGTGAAGGAGGAGGCGGTCACCTACTTCTTCCGCCTGCCCATCCAGCGTGAGGCCGAGCAGCCGGCAGCCAGCGCGGCGACCGATGGGTCCCCGCGTCTCAGCCCCGCGTCGGCGGCGGCTACCGCAGCTGCGGCGCCGGCGGCTGCCAGCAGCGTGGCTGCTGCGGTTCCCCTGACCGATCGAGGGGACACCGCACGGCTGAGCTACCGCTCGGGTGGGGGCGGTTCGAGCTCCTACACCGCCGACGGCAGCGCGACCACGACGACCGACGCCCAGGGTCGGGAGATCGAGCGGCGCGAGGACGGCTCCACGGTCCGCAAGGTCGCGGCGGGGTCGACCTACACCGCCGAGACGAAGGTGGGGCGCAACGACCCCTGCCCCTGCGGCTCGGGACGCAAGTACAAGCGCTGCCACGGGGCGAGCGAGTGATGGCGGCCGGCGCCGGCGAGGCCGGGTGGCTTCACCCACTCGCCTCGGCGAACTCCTCCGCCACCTCATCGAAGGCATCGCGAGGTCGGTAGCCCGGTGGCAGCGACGCGGTCGGCAGGGCGGTCAGCCCCGCCTCCGGCGCGGTCAGATCGACGGCGCGCCACCGCCCGAGGTGACGCTCGAGCCGGACCGCGACCGCGGTCACCCGGCGGTCGCGCTCGACGAGCACCACCGCTTCGCAGGCGTCCGGCCTGGGGTGACGGACGACGATCCTGCGCAGGGCGAGGGCCTGCTCGCTCGGCGGTCGACGCGGTGGTGCTTGCACCGCCAAGCGGCGCCGGATCGCTGGGGACAGCAGCGGGTCGAGTTGGCGGAGCGGCCGACGGCCGGCCTGGACCTCGGCCCAGGCCAGGACCAGCAGGCCCGCCACCCGCTCGGGTGCGTCCCCGATCGGCCGCGTCGTCAGCGGCACCGCGGTGCGGTGCGGTACGTGGGTCACGGTCCCTCCTCCTCCGCGTCCTGGGGCGAGGTGGCGCCCTGCAGCGTGCTGCCGGCGACGACGTAGCCGTCGAGGTGATGCCGGAGCCAGATCTCGTGCTCCTGCGTGCCGTCGGTCGCCGTCGCCACGAGTGGTCCCCGCGGTGCGGTGCGAACCGCCGTGAGGCGCAGCGCACCGAGACCCGCCTGCGCGAGGGCGGCGTTCGCTCGGTCCCACACGCCCTCCTCCATGACCGGCTGCAGCGCCGGTGGGCGGGCGTCGAGCCGAGGGCCGGGCAGCGGCCACGGCGGCCCCGCAGGGTGAGGCCGGTCCTCCTCCCACGCGATCGGCACGGCCAGCCGCTCCACGGTGACCGCGGGATCGGCACCGGGCTGCTCGTGCAGCACGACGGCCAGCACGGTCACCACCTCGGTGTCCGGCGAGGTCGCCTCGACCGCCTCGACGATGAGATGTTCGGCGTAGGAGTGCGACCCCTCGCTGGGCGGCGCTGGTGCGGTGACGCCCTCGAGCTCCAGAGCGGGGCCGAACCCGGTCAACCAGGCGCGGGCTACCACGACGGCGAGTGATGCGGCTTCCTCGCTCCCGGGTGCGACCCGCCACCGGCCGCGAAGCTCGGCGACCTCCAGCACCGCCGCGGGATCCTCTGGACCTGCCGGCGACGCCCCGGCGCCAGCGGTGGACGGCTCGGTCGGCGCGGCGCTGGCCGGTGACCCGGACCGCGCCGACGCGGTGCCCGTACCCCGAGGCGGCGCGGGGTCGGTGGTCGGTGCTCCGGGTCCGGGTGGGGCGGGTCGCGCAGCATCAGCGACGGGGGCGGGTTCGGCCGGTCCGGCGGTGCCGCTCACCCCTGGGGCCGGCCCCTCTCGGTCGGAGGGTGCACCGGCCAGCCGCGGCGCGATGAGCAGCGCGGCGACCACCAGCCACGGTACCGCGACCAGCACCGGGAACCAGCGAGAGCGGCGGCGCTCGCCGCCCGCGTCGTCCTCCGGCCCGTCGAACCAGTCAAGCTCGCGCATGTCGTCCTCGTCCGGTGGGGTGCTCCATGACGCCGCCACCGTGCCGGCCCCGAGGTGAGGTGCGGGGCCGGCGCCCTCCCGCCCGGGGGCACCGCGGGAGGGGTGGTGGCGGCACGACTCGAGCGTAACATCTCATGCATCTTCGTGTTATCTCGATATCCTTCCGCTGTGGAGAACGCCGTGCACGCTCCCCGAGCGGTCGCGACCGAGCGGTCGTCCGATACGGCCGTCGACCCGCAGTAGGCTGGGCAGCCCCCAAGGTCCGCAGCCGCCACAAGTGAGCGACGTCGTGCCCTCCACCTCGACGCCCCCTCCCGATCCGCCGTCGGCGCCCGAGGTGGAGGTCGCCGAAGCTGCCTCGCCCGTGCGACGCGAACTCGGCGACCGCGAGCGGCGGGAGCGGTTCGAAGCGGAGGTCCTGCCCCACCTCGATCGTCTCTACTCGGCGGCGCTGCGCTACACCCGCGATGCCACCGACGCGGAGGACCTCGTCCAGGAGACCATCGCGAAGGCCTTCCGTTCCTTCCACCAGTACCGCGAGGGCACGAACCTCAAGGCCTGGCTGTACCGCGTCCTGCACACCACCTACATCTCCCTGTACCGCAAGGCCCAACGGCGGCCGCAGGAGTCGCTCCAGGACGAGATCGACGACTTCTCCTTCTACGACGAGCTCAGCCGGACGACCGGGAGCTCGCCGGAGCGGCAGGTCCTGGACTCCTTCACCGCTGACGAGGTCAAGGACGCGCTCGCGCAGCTGCCGGACACCTTCCGCGAGGCGGTCTACCTCGCCGACGTCGAGGGGTTCTCGTACAAGGAGATCGCCAGCATCATGGGCACCCCCGTCGGCACGGTCATGTCCCGGCTGCACCGGGGAAGGAAGGCGCTGCACCAGGCGTTGCACGGGTACGCCACCAGCCGCGGTCTCCTCGCGGCGGAGCCGGAGGCAGCGCCATGACCACCGCGAACCGCCAGCAGTGCAGTGACGAGTGCCGGGAGGCGCTCGATCGACTCGAGGCCTTCCTGGACGGCGAGCTCGGGGACATCACCACCGCGCAGCTCGAGCACCACCTCGGTCAGTGTGCGCCCTGCACCGACCGGGCCGACTTCGAGGCGCGGCTGCGCGAGCTCATCCGTCAGGGCTGCATCGATGAGGCACCGGCCTCGCTCCGGGACCGGATCCAGCAGCAACTGGACGAGCTCACCCTCGGCGAGGTGGCGGAGGTCTCCCGCTAGGCTGCGCGGCCGTCGGTGACGCCAGCCCCGGCGCGAAGGTCCGTCATGCCCTCCCGTCCCGTGCTCGTCACCGGTGGTGCCGGCTTCATCGGCTCGAACCTGGTCCGACGCCTCCTGGAAGATGGTCACCGCGTCGTCGCCGTCGACGACCTGTCCACCGGGTCGCTGGAGAACCTCGCGTCGGCACGCTCGGAGCGGTACGGCGGCCGCTTCACCTTCGAACGGCTCGACATCCGGCGCGGCGGTCTGGTGCCGGTGATGGAGCGGCACGAGCCGGAGGTCGTCCACCACCTCGCGGCGCAGGTGGACGTCCGCCGCAGCGTGGCTGACCCCCTGCATGACGCTGAGATCAACGTGCTCGGGACCCTGGCCGTGCTCGAAGCCGCGCGCCGGACCGGTGTGCGCAAGCTCGTGTACGCCTCCTCGATCGGCTCCTACGGGGAACCGCACCCTGACGAGCTCCCCATCGACGAGTCCTTCGATCGGCCCGCGAGCTCGCCGTACGGCACGTCCAAGCGCGTGGCGATGGACTACCTCGCGACCTACGACGAGCTCTACGGGGTCGGGTTCACCGCGCTGACACTCGCGAACGTCTACGGACCGCACCAGACGACGACCGGGGAGGGTGGCGTCGTCGCCACCTTCATCGGGCGCATGCTGCGGCAGCAGCCCTGCGCGATCTACGGTGACGGCGAGCAGACCCGGGACTTCGTCTTCGTCGACGACGTGGTGCACGCCTTCGTCCTCGCCATGGGTCGGGCGGACGGGCAGCGGCTGCTCATCGGCACCGGGCAGCGCACGAGCATCAACCAGCTGTTCCACGCTCTGGCTGCCGCCACGTCCTACCCCCACGACCCGGTCCGGGAGCCGGCCCGTCTCGGTGAGGTACGGCACTCCGCGCTCGATGCGCGTCGTGCCGCCAGCGAGCTCGGGTGGAAGCCCTGGACCACCCTGGAGGAGGGTCTCGCCGCGACGCTGCGGTGGGCCGCGGCGGGTCGATGATGCCGGGACGCACGTGACTGAGGGTGGTTGCTGCCCGTTCCGCGCGGCGGGCGGCTACCTTGCGTTATCGGTCGAGATCCGGGAAGGGGGAGGCGCGCATGTCGTACTCACGGGACGTGGGGGAACGGCTGCGGCAGGTCCGGCTCGACCGAGGGTGGTCGTTGCAGGAGGTCGAGCGTTCCTCCGGGGGTCGTTGGAAGGCCGCGGTGGTCGGGTCGTACGAGCGCGGCGACCGCAACATCAGCGCGACGCGTCTGCTCGAGCTCGCGGAGTTCTACGGTGTCCGGCCAGCGGACGTGCTGCCTGGTGAGCAGCCACCGCAGGGTGATGTCAGCGCGACCATCGTCATCGACCTGCGCCGTCTGGAGGCGCTCGGGTCACGGTACGCGCCGCTGCGCCGCTACCTCGAGACGATCCAGCTCCAGCGTGGCGACTTCAACCGACGCGTCCTGTCGGTGCGGAACGAGGATCTGCGTGCGCTCGCCGTGATCCACGAGACGAGCCCGGAGGCGCTCACCGAGGAGCTGCGCCGCGAGGGTGTTCTGGGCTCCGACATGGCACCGCTGAAGGACGCCGGGTCGGACCGGCGTGACGCCGCCCGCTGATCGGCCCCAGCTTCCTCGTCACGAGGAGGCGCCTTCGGTGACGCTGCGGTTCAGCGCGTCCAGGACGCTGCGCGCCACCGCGTCGGCACCCGACACCTCGCGGAGCACGGCCGTGCCGCTGCGTGGCTCGTCGCCGCGTGCGTCCCGCAGCTCCAGCACGGTGAGCGCGACGACCTGGCCGCCGACCTCGACGCGGGTCGTGTCCCGCAGCTCGATCGAGACCGACGGCCCGACGAGCTCATCGAAGGCGCGCAGGGTCGCTGTCGCCACGGCCCGACCGAGCCCGCTGGTCGTCGCCACACCGTCGGCGCGCCCCACCACCTCCTGACCGTCGAGCCCGAGGGTGACCTCGGCGACGAGGTCCATGCCCGCCTGCACCGTGCCGACCTTCAGCAGGCGTACGCGCGGTGCCAGGGCGGGGAGCTGGTGGTCGTCCACCTGCACGACGCTGATGACGCGATGGTCGATCGGGATGCTGCAGCGGGCGAGCAGGACGGTCTGGGCATCGCGGACCGTGGCCTTCGGCCCCCGTTCGGGGCTCGTGACGATGTGGAGCTCGTCGATCTGGCGGTCGTAGCCCGGCACGACCCGGGCCGCGAGCACCCCGGGGATGCTGGCCAGCTGCGACTCGACGAACCGACGCTGGTCCGGATCATGGAGGTCGGATCCGACGCTCGTAGCGGTCAGATCGATCTCCTCGACGTCCTGCGGCAGCGGGGCCGCACCTGGGTTGCGTGAGGCGTCCACCCGGTTGCTCCTCGGTCGTGTCCCGCGCGGACGCTAACAGCGCGGTCCCGAGGATCCGTGGATGTTGTACCTGTGGCTCAGGACCTTCGACGGGGGTGAAGTCGGCAGAAAGGCCTGGACGTGGCGAGGAGGCTCGCGTAACGTGCGCGAGCGGTCACGCTCAGGGAGAGGCCCTGCGCGTTGGTCGCGCGGCTGATCGGTTGGCCGCACGGGACCGCAGGTTGGGGGCTGACAACTGCAGAGCGAGCGATGCGCGGGCGAGGTCGTCCCCCCGGTTCCGGGAGCAACCGAACCCCGTTAGCAACCACGACGAGACACCGCCACCTTCCGGTGGCGTCCATCGAGCGAAGCGGACCTGATCGCCGTCCACCAGCGAGGACGACGGCGTGGTGACGACACTCGATGGAGGTGTACCCATGTCGAAGAGGATCTTCCTCGCCATGGCCAGCCTGGCAGCGCTCGTGCTGTCTGGCGGCGCCAGCGTTTCCTGGCTGTGAAGCCGATCGCCTAGGGCTCTCGGCCTCACAGGCGACATCCTGGGATCGCGGAAGGCCGACCTCCCCCGCCCATCGCTCGCTCGCCGCACAGCGGAAGGGACCCCGGCGATGACGGGCCGCGCACGTCTCATCGCGTACGTCACCAGCACGGCGCTCGCCGCGCTGGTTGCGGTCGTGACCGCGCTCCCGCGGGTCGATCCGGTCCCCGGGCTGGTCCTCATGCTCGCGGTCTTCACCGCGGAGCGGTTCGCCTCCGTCCTACGCGACCGGGTGGCCGTGTCGGTGAGCAGTATCGTCCTGCTGGTCGCGGTGCTCTACGGCGGTGCGGCGCTCGCCGTCGTCGGCGCCCTCGGTGCCGTGCCAGCCTTCGCCCTGCGTCGAGCCCCGTTCCGGCTCATGCGGCTGATGTTCAACAGCGGTCAGTTCGTGGTGAGCGCGGCTGCCGCCGGGCTGGCGTACGAGACGGCCGCGTTCCTGCTCGAGGGCAGCTTCCCGGACTGGCGTTCCCTGCTCGCGATCACGATCGCCGCGGCGGTGTACTGCGTCGTGAACCACGCGCTCGTGGCCGGCGTCGTGGCGTTGACCAGCCCGGACACCTTCCTGGACACCTTCCGCACCATCGGCCCGTCGCTCGCCATGCAGGTGCCCTACGTCGGGATCGCGGTGCTCACCGTGGTCGTGGTCGAGCGCGCGTCCTGGTGGGCGCTGCTGCTGATGGGGGTGCCCGCGATCATCGCGCGCTACGGGCTGCTCGCCTTCCAAGAGCTCGACGAGGACTACGAGCGCATGGTCCGCAGCTTCGTGAAGGCCATCGAGATCAAGGATCTGTACACCCGCGGGCACTCCGAGCGCGTCTCCGAGCTGTCGGTCCGGGTGGCTGAGGAGCTCGGCGTCGGCTACGAGGAGCGGCGGATCACCAAGTACGCGGCGCTGTTACATGACGTGGGCAAGATCGGCGTGCCCCTGTGCATCATCAACAAGCCGGGCCCGCTCGAC
>JBKHDS010000065.1:0-9010 GCA_046541215.1 Nitriliruptoraceae bacterium | reverse complement strand
AGGTCGAGGTCCTGACGCGCCAGGTCCCCACCCGACGCTCGAGCGCCGTGGCGGTGGTCCCGAACCGTAGCTGCACCCCGAGCGCCACCAGCCGGGCGACGAGCACGTCCACGAGCCGGGACAGGCCGCCGTCGAGCGTGGCCACCGGTGCCCCGGCCGGCCCGAGGGGGCCGCGCAGCGCCCGAGCGGCAGCCATCAGCCCGCCGTGCCGGCGCAGCGCGTCCGCGAGCGGCGGTGCGACCGAGGTGAGCTCCGCCTCCTGAGCCGGGGTGGCGTGGACCCCGGCGACGACCGGGTCGACGAGCTGTTCCGCCACCTCGGGTCCGAGCCGCTCGCTCACGAGCGCGCCCAGCGTCGCCGGCAGCGGGGTGTCGGGGTCGATGGGGACCGCGTCGCGCCGCGCTGCCTCGGCCGCGACCGGCTCGCCGAGCAGCCGCGCGACATCCGCGAGGTCCACCGGGATGCCGAGGTAGCCGGTGGGCAGGGGCAGCACCCCGGTCCGCGTGGCGAGATGGGCCTGGTGTGTCGCGGGGCGCACCACCGACGCCGCGAGGCCGAGCTCGTCCACGAGCTCGAGCACCGTCGGCCGGGCCACCGCGAACGCCTCGGCGCCGAGCTCGGCGGCGACCCCCGGATCCCCGACGTGTCCCCGACGGATGGCACCGCCGGCCCGCTCCGACGCCTCGAGCACGGTCACGTCGAAGCCGCGGCGCGCCGCTTCCAGTGCCCAGACCAGGCCGGCGATGCCCGCGCCGACGACGACGGCCTGCCGGGACGCCGGCACGTCAGCCCGGCAGGGTGTGGGCGAGCTCGACGAGCCGGGTCAGCACGTCCGGGTCGGTCGTCGGTGGGACGCCGTGCCCGAGGTTCAGCACGTGCGCGCGGGCACCGCGTGCGTCGGCGACCACCTGGCGGACGTGGCGCTCCAGCACCTCCCACGGCGCGGCGAGCAGGGCCGGGTCGACGTTGCCCTGGACGACCACGTCCGGGCCGAGCCGGGCGACGGCCTCGGCCATCGGGGTGCGGTCGTCGATGCCGACCACCTCCGCACCGGCGTCACGCAGGTCGGCGAGGATCTGCACCGTGCGGGTCCCGAAGTGCACCCGGGGGACGCCGAGGTCGGCGACGCCCTCGAGCACCGCCCGCGAGTGCGGCAGCGCCCCGTCGCGGTAGTCCTGCGGCGGCAGGGTCCCCGCCCAGGAGTCGAACAGCTGCACGGCCGAGGCACCGGCCTCGACCTGGGCGCGCAGGAAGGTCACCGTCTGGCGCGCGACCCAGGCGAGCAGGCCGTGCCACACCTCCGGCTCGGTGTGCAGCAGTGCACGGGTGATGAGGTGGTCGCGGGAGGGGCGCCCCTCGACGAGGTAGGAGGCGACCGTGAACGGTGCCCCGGCGAAGCCGATCAGCGGGGTGGACCCGAGCTCGGCGACGCAGCGCCCGACGGCCTCGCGCACCGGCGCGAGCGCCGCCGGGTCCAGCTCAGGCAGCCGCGCGACGTCGGCGGCGGTCCGTACGGGGGCGCCCATGACCGGACCGACCCCGGGCTGGATCTCCACCTCGATGCCCGCGACCTTCAGCGGGACGACGATGTCGCTGAACAGGATGGCCGCGTCGACCCCGTGCCGGCGGACCGGCTGCAGGGTGATCTCCGCAGCCAGCTCCGGTGTCAGGCAGGCGTCGAGCATGGCCGTGCCCTCGCGCGCCGCGCGGTACTCCGGCAGGGAGCGCCCGGCCTGCCGCATGAACCACACCGGCAGCCGCTCGGGGCGCTGCCCGCGGTAGGCGCGCACGAGCGGCGCGTCGGTGGTGGTCCCACGGACCAGCGGATGGGTGTCGGGGAGCGTCATGCGCGGGGAGGCTACCGACTACCCGGATCGGGTCGAAGGGCCGTCCCGGAACGGGTCTCCCGGTTCGTGGCTGGGGGAGTACGGGCGGTACGCTCCCGACCATGTCTCTGGCACTGATCGGCGTCAGTCACGCGGACGTGGCGCTCCACGAGCTCGAGAGCATCGCGGCGGGTCCGGACCTCCCGCACGAGCTGCTCGGCACCGGCACCGCCTCCGGCGCGGTGCTGCTCTCGACGTGCAACCGGGTCGAGCTCTACCTCGACGCGGACGACCCCGAGCGGGCCGTGGCGACGGCCGAGGAGCTGCTCGCGGTCGGTGGGGCGATCCCGGACCTGCACGCCCGCGCCCGCCGCGGCTACGGCGAGGACGTCGCGCGGCACCTGTTCTCCGTCGCCGCCGGCCTCGAGTCGATGGTCGTGGGTGAGGCCGAGGTCGCCGGCCAGGTCCGCGGAGCCATCAGCGAGGCGCGCCGGGACGGCACCGCCACCCCGCGCCTGGACCGGCTGTTCGGCGCGGCCAGCCGCGCGTCCCGTCAGGTGGCCAGCACCACCGGCCTGCAGGCGGCGGGTCGCTCGATCGTGCAGGTCGGGCTCGACCTCGTCGAGGACGCCTACGGTCCGCTCGCGGGCCGGACCGTGTGCCTGATCGGTACCGGCTCCTTCGCGCGGATCTCCTACGCCGCCCTGCGTGGGCGTGACGTCGGGGAGCTGCTGCTGTACTCCCTCAGCGGCCGGGCGGGCCGGTTCTCGGAAGCGCACCCGGGCACCGTGGTTCCCCAGGCGGACCTCGCTCGTGCGCTGGCCGCCGCCGACGTCATCGTCACCTGCAGCGGCGCCCCGCACCCCGTCATCGACGCCACCTCCCTCACCGCGGCGCTCGGGGAGCGCGACGGGGTGCTCCCGATCGTCGACCTCGCGCTCACCCACGACGTCGACCGGTCGGTCCACGACCTCGACGTCGCCGAGGTGATCGACCTCGACATCATCCAGCGCCACGCGCCCCCCGCGCACACCGAGGCGGTCGCTCACGCCCACGAGGTCGTCGAGGAGGCGGTCGCCGCCTTCCTCGCCGGTGAGGCCGGCCGGAAGGCCGACCCGGCGATCGTGGCGCTGCGCCGCCACGTCCAGGCGGCCATGGGGCGCGAGCTCGACCGGGTCGGGCGCAAGCACCCCGCGCAGACGGTCCTGGCCGTCACGGGCGCGCTCGACCGCTTCGCGAACGAGCTGCTGCACGTCCCGACCGTCCGGGCCCGCGAGCTCGTCCAGCAGGGGCGCGGTGAGGAGCTCGTGGCGGCGCTCGACACCCTTTTCGGCCTCGGGCCCGAGGCGGGCGCGGCCCTGATCGACGAGCTCGAGCAGGAGGGGCGCGGCCACACGGACGCACCGGCCCACGCCGACGGGGCGGGCGACGCGGCGACCTCGACCCAGGGTGCCGGGGCCAGCAGGTGACCCGCCTGCGGATCGGGACCCGCGGCAGCCAGCTCGCCACCACCCAGTCCGGCACCGTCGCCGCCGCCCTCGAGGCTCACGGGTGCGCGACCGAGCTCGTCACCGTGCGCACCTTCGGGGACGACCACCGCGGCTCGCTCGCGGCCATGCCGCAGCAGGGCGTGTTCGTCTCGGCGCTGCGCGAGGCGCTGCTGGCCGGCGAGGTGGACGTCGCGGTCCACTCGATGAAGGACCTGCCCTCGGCACCGGCCGAGGGGATCGTGCTGGCGGCCGCGCCGGCGCGCGAGGACCCCCGGGATGCGCTCGTGACCGCCGACGGACGGGGACTTGATGCGCTCCCCGCCGGGGCTCGGATCGGGACCGGCTCCCCCCGGCGCCAGGCCCGCGTACGCGCGCTGCGCCCCGACCTCGAGGTGGTGGACCTCAGAGGCAACGTGGACAGCCGTCTGGCACGGGTGGACGAGGGCGACCTCGACGCGGTGGTGCTGGCCGTGGCGGGGCTGACCCGGCTCGGCCGGGCGGGGCGGATCGCCGAGCGGCTCGACCCGGCCCGGATGCTGCCAGCGCCGGCGCAGGGGGCGCTCGCGGTCGAGTGCCGCGCGGACGACGCCGCGACGGTGGCGCTGCTGGCCCGGCTCGACGATTCCGTCACCCGCCTGTCCATCCTGGCCGAGCGCGCCGTACTCGCCGGGGTGCAGGCGTCCTGCGCGAGCGCGATCGGCGCGTTGGCGCGCCTGGACGACACCCGCCTGACCGTGACGGCCGATGCCTCCGGCGCGGCCGGGGAGCACGCGAGCCTGACCCGGACCGCCACGCTGCCGGTGGCCCCCGGTGCCGGTGAGGCACCTGGCGAGGCACGGGCGGTCGCCACCGCGCTGGGCCACGCAGCCGCCGAGGCGCTGCTCGCGGCCGGCGCGGGGAGCTTCCTCGTCCGATGAGCGCACCGAGCCCCGCTGCGACGCACCCGGTGCTGCTCGTCCGCGCGGCCGGCGGCGTCGACCGCGACGCCGAGGTGCTCGCCGCCCGATCCGTCCCTCTCGTCCAGGACCCCTACCTCGTCACCGGCACCTGCCGCGATCCGGACGCGCCGAGACGCGCTGAACGCGTGGCCGCGCTGCTGCGGGACGAGGCGGACGTGCTGCTGCTGACCTCGCGCACCGCGGTGCGGGCGTTGGAGGACCTCCTCGGCGCCGAGGTGGTCCGTGCCGCCGTCTCGGCGGGGGTCGCCCGCGGGCTCCGGGGGGCAGCGGTGGGGCCGTCCACGGCCCAGCTCCTGCGCGAGATCGGCATCGAGGAGGTCGTCGTCCCCGCGGAGGCGACCTCCCGGGGGCTGCTCGCGACGCTGCGCGCCGAGGCCGCCGCAGCCGAGGGCGCGAGCCCCGAGGGCCGTGGCCCGCGGGCGGTCCTGCCCTGCGGTGCACAGGCGATGAAGGGGCTCGGGGAGGGACTGCGCGCCGACGGCTGGCAGGTCGAGGAGGTGGTCCTCTACACGACCGAGCAGGTCGAGACGGCCCCGCCGACCGTCGCCGACCTCGCCGCCGGGCGGTTCGGCGCGGTGGTCGTGCGCTCGCCCACGGCGGTGCGTGCGGTGGCCGCCTGGGTACCACGGCTGCCGGCGGGAACGACGCTGGTGTGCGGCGGACCGACCACCGCCGCCGCGGCGCGGGACATCTTCGACGCCCGCGTCGTGGTCAGCGACGGGCCGACGCCCGAGGCCGTGGCCGACGCGGTCGTGCGCGTGCTGGCCGGGGCTGCTCCGCAGGAACCACCACCGGCGCCCGGGACCGACGAGGGCGAGGAGCATGGCACCCTGGGGGCGACCGAGACGGAGCGACCGTGAGCCCTCCCGCCCCTCCCGCCGCCGGCGCGCACCGGCCCCGCCGCCTGCGCGCCTCCGCGGCCCGGCGCCGCCTGGTGCGGGAGACGCACCTGCGGCCCGATCAGCTCGTGCTGCCGCTGTTCCTCCGTGAGGGCCTCGACGCACCGCGTCCGATCGAGGGACTGCCGGGGGTGCTCCAGCACAGCGAGGGCTCGCTGGTCGACGCCGCCCGTGAGGCGGTCACGCGGGGGGTCGGGGGGCTGATGCTGTTCGGGGTCCCGGCGCACCGCGACGCCACCGGGACCTGCGCCACCGACCCGGGCGGCGTCCTCACCCGCGGGGTGCGGGCGCTGAAGGAGGCGGTCGGTGACGATGCCGTCCTGCTCCCCGACCTGTGCCTGGACGAGTTCACCGACCACGGTCACTGCGGGGTGCTCGACGAGCGCGGCCAGGTGGACAACGACGCGACCCTCGTGCGCTACCAGGAGATGGCCGCCGTGCTGGCCGAGGCGGGCGCGGACCTGCTCGGCACCTCCGGGATGATGGACGGGCAGGTCGGTGCGGTCCGCTCGGCGCTCGATGCCGCCGGCCACCTCGACGTCGGCGTGCTGGCCTACGCCGCGAAGTACGCCTCGGTGCTGTACGGCCCCTTCCGCAACGCCGTGGAGTCCACCCTCGAAGGTGACCGCCGGACCTACCAGCAGGACCCCGCGAACCGGCGGGAGGCACGGCGCGAGGTCGCGCTGGACCTCGCCGAAGGCGCCGATATCGTGATGGTGAAGCCGGCGCTGACCTACCTCGACGTGGTCGCCGACACCGCCGCGAGCATCGACGTGCCGGTCGCGGCCTACGTCGTCTCCGGCGAGCACACCATGCTCGAGCTGGCGGCGGCCGCCGGGGCCTTCGACCGCCGCGCCGCGGTGCTGGAGGCGTTGACCGGCGTGCACCGGGCCGGAGCCGACGTGCTGTGCACCTACTGGGCCACCGAGGTGGCCGGCTGGCTCCAGGAGGCCTGACCGGCACGGGGCCACAACGGGCAGACCAGGAGGACGCCGATGGACCGCAGCACGTCACAGGCCTGGGCCGAGCGCGCCCGCGCGGTGCTCCCCGGCGGGGTCAGCTCGCCGGTCCGCGGCTTCGGTGCCGTCGGTGGCACCCCGGTCACCTTCCGCTCCGGTGCCGGCGCCTGGCTCACCGACGTCGACGGCAACCGGTACGTCGATCTGGTCGGCTCCTGGGGCCCGATGATCCTCGGGCATGCGCACCCGGCGGTGGTCGCTGCGGTGACCGCGGCGGTCGAGCGGTCCTCCTCCTTCGGAGCGCCGACCGGGGTGGAGGTGGAGCTCGCCGAGGAGCTGCTACGCCGGGTGCGGGCGATCGAGCGCGTCCGGTTCGTCTCCTCCGGCACCGAGGCGGTCATGACCGCGGTCCGCCTCGCCCGGGCCGCCACCGAGCGGCCCCTGGTGGTGAAGTTCGCCGGGTGCTACCACGGCCACCTCGACGCCCTGCTCGTGCAGGCCGGCTCCGGCGTGGCGACCCTCGGCCTGCCGAACTCGCCCGGCGTGACCGAGGGGGCGGTCGCTGACACGCTCGTGCTGCCCTACAACGACCGCGAGGCGCTCGAGGCGGTGTTCGCCACCCAGGGGGAGCGCATCGCCGCGGTCCTGACCGAGGCGGCCCCGGCCAACATGGGCGTCGTGCCGCCCGCCCCCGGCTTCGAGCGCTTCCTGCGTGAGCTGACCGACCGCTACGGCTCGCTGCTCGTGCTCGACGAGGTCATGACCGGCTTCCGCGCCGGACCCGCCGGGTGGTGGGGCCGCTACGCCGACGCCGAGGTTGTGGGTCCCGAGGCGGGCTGGGTGCCCGACCTCGTGGCCTACGGCAAGGTGATCGGCGGCGGCTACCCGCTGGCGGCCGTGGCCGGGCGTGCCGAGGTGATGGACCTGCTCGCCCCGGCCGGGCCGGTCTACCAGGCCGGGACGCTGAGCGGGAACCCGGTCGCCGCCACGGCGGGTCTGGTGACCCTGCAGCAGTGCGACGAGGCGCTCTACGCCCGGCTGGACGCCACCGCCGACGTGGTCTTCGAGGTGGTCGGTGCTGCGCTCGCCGACGCCGGTGTGCCCCACCGGGTGCAGCGGGCCGCGAGCCTCGGCAGCGTCTTCCTGCGCGCGGAGCCCGTGAGGACCTTCGCCGACGCCAGCGACCAGGACACCGCCGCCTTCGCCCGGTTCTTCCACGCGATGCTGGATGCCGGCGTGTCCCTGCCCCCCTCGGCCTTCGAGGCGTGGTTCGTCTCCGGCGCCCACGGTGACCGGGAGCTCGAGGCCATCGCCGCAGCGGCACCGACCGCCGCGCGCGCGGCCGCTGCCGGCTGACCGACCAAGCGGCCCGGCCGGCCGGGGACCTCCGTCCCTAGGGCGGCACGCGCCGGGTGGCGACCCTTCGAGCGGTCCGGGCCCGCACCCCCGGTCAGGTGAGGAGTCATGCCGCAACCCGCTGCCGCCACCGTCTCCGGCGGTACCGACGATCGCGCTGCCGAGCCGGGGCGACGCCACGTCGCCGTCATCGGTGCCGGGCTGACCGGCCTGGTGGCCGCCCGCCGACTCGCCCAGGCCGGGCACCGGGTCACGGTGCTCGAGGCGAGCGATCACGTGGGAGGCCAGCTGGACGCGGCTGAGGTCGCAGGCCACCACGTCGACGTCGGTGCCGAGTCGGTGTTCACCGCCGCGCCCGGACCGCTCGAGCTGATCGAGGAGCTCGGGCTCGCCGACGAGCTCGTCCCGGCCCGGCGGGCCACCACCTGGATCGCGACCCCCCGGGGCCTGCGGCCCCTGCCGGAGGGGTTCACGCCCGCCGGCCCGAGCCGCCTGTGGCCGGTGGTGCGCTCGCGGGTGCTGTCGCTACGGGGGATGGTCCGAGCCGGTCTGGAGCCGCTGGTCGGCGCCCCCGACGGGGACGGGGACGTGGCGGTCGGGGTCGAGCTGGAGCGGCGCTTCGGTCGCGAGGTCACCGACCGGCTCGTCGATCCGCTGCTGGGCGGGCTGCACGCCGGCGACGTCCGTGCGCTCAGCCTCGAGGCCGCGACCCCGCAGCTCGCTGCGCTCGTCCGGAAGCATCGGTCCCTGCTGCTACGCCGCCGGCCGACACCGAGCACCGGTCCGGCCTTCGTCACCCTGCGCGCCGGGATGGGCCGGCTGCCCGAGCGTTTGACTGACGAGCTGCGCGCGGAGCCTGACGGCCGGGCACAGGTGCGGCTCGGGACCGCCGTGCTCGGCCTCGAGCACGTGCACGGCCGCGTCCACCTCCACCTCGACGACGACGCCTCGCTCGAGGTCGACGGGGTGGTCGTCGCGACCACCGCGCGGGCCGCGGCGGCGCTGCTCGCCGCCGGCAGCCCCGCGGCCGCTGATGTGCTCGGTGAGCTGCGTGCGGCCTCGGTGGTGGTCGCGGCGCTCGCCTACCCCGCCCGGGTCGCGGCGCTGCCGACGATCGCGCAGGGCACCGGCCTGTTGGTCCCGAGCACGAGCCCGCAGCTGCTGAAGGCGGCCACCTTCCTGTCCACGAAGTGGCCGCACCACGCCCACGACGACGTCGTGCTCGTGCGCGCCTCGGCGGGCCGCGCCGGTGACGATCGCGCCATCGGGCTGGACGAGGCGACCCTGGTCGAGACCCTGCACCGGGAGCTCGCCGCCGCCACCGGGCTGCGTGACGCCCCCGTCGACGCGGTCGTCCGGCGCTGGCCGTCGACGATGCCCCAGCTCGAGGTCGGCCACCGCGACCGTCTCACCGCGCTCACCACGGCGCTGGAGGCGGACCTGCCCGGCGTCGCCGTCGCCGGTGCGCCCTACCACGGCCCCGGCCTGTCGTCCTGCCTGCGATCGGCACGTGCGGCCGCT
>JBKHDS010000064.1:0-9024 GCA_046541215.1 Nitriliruptoraceae bacterium | reverse complement strand
CCCTCGCCGAGGTCGGCCTGCTCGTCACCGGCTCGCGCAAGCAGCCTCGCGGCGGCCGGCCGGCCCGCGTCTACGTCGCGCGCGAGCAGGCCGGCGGCGTGGAGCCCCGTATCCCGCCGGGCGGGCAGCTCGCGGTGCACGCGATCGTGCAGCTGATCGCCGGGCTCGCCGAGCACCGCGCGAAGCTCGCGATCCTGGCGGAGGAGCAGGGCCGCAAGCTGGTGTCGGCGATGGCCGGTCGAGCCGCGATCCGTGACCTGAATGCTGCGGCCGTCGTCGCGACCGAGGCGCTCAAGGCGGCCTTCCCGGAGGTCCGTCTCACCGAGGTGGAGGACGCTCGCGTGGTCATCGAGGGCTTCGACGCCGGTCTGCGCCTGGTCGGCGAGGTCGACGCGCAGGTAGGCGACGCTCTGACCATCGGGTTCGTCCGCGGGGCGCTCGCTGCCGCTGGGGCGCCGACCCGGGTGACCGCACGAGGCGGGCGGGCGGTGGCGGTCCTCGACGCGGAGGCGGTAGGGGCGGCCCCCGCGCCCGCGGCCTCGGTGGACGTGAGACGGCGCGCCGCGAGCGTGAAGGCGGTGACCATGGCGGTCGTGGTCCGTGCGATGGAGTCGCTCGAACCGGGGGAGCACCTCGAGATCCTCACCGACGGCGAGGGCTCCCCGGCGCTGTACGCACGCTGGGCGGACCGGTCCGGGCACCAGGTCGTCGACGTCGGGCGGGTCCGCGACCCGCGCGGTCGACGTGCCGTGCGCATCCTGCTCCGCAAGGCCACGGGCCGCTGAGCGAGGCCGCCGGATCACGACCCCGGCTCCGGAACGGTTCGAGCTTTGCCGTTCCATTACCGAGGTGGCACGCTGGCCCTCCCGGTGGGAGGCGCCGGCATCCGGTAACGAGGCGACCAGGGACGAGGGAGCGGGCCGTGGACTTCCGTCTGAGCGAGGAGCAGGAGGCCTTCCTGGCCTCGGTGAAGGCCTTCGCGCGCGAGCACGTCGAGCCCGGCGTCCTCGAGCGCGATCGCGCCGGAACATGGGACTGGGACGTGTGGAAGCAGGTCGCCGCCTTCGGGCTCGCCGGCCTGCCCGTCCCGGTCGAGTACGGCGGCTCCGGCGCGGACGTGCTGACCACCGGGCTCGCGTTGGAGGGCCTGGCCTACGGCGGCCGGGACGCGGGGCTGAACCTCTCCCTCGGCGCCCACCTGACCATCGGGGCGATGCCGATCGCCCTGCACGGCACCGAGGAGCAGAAGCAGCGCTGGCTGACGAAGCTCGCCTCCGGCGAGACCGTCGGGGCCTTCGCGATCACCGAGCCCGAGGCCGGTTCCGACACGGCCGGGATGAGGACCCGGGCCGAACGGCACGGGGACACCTATGTGCTCAACGGCACGAAGACCTTCATCACCAACGGCTCGCTCGCTGAGGTGGTGACCGTCGTCGCCCGCACCGATCCCGACGCGCCCGCGGGCCAGGCCTTCACGGCGTTCCTCGTCGAGCGGGGCACGCCCGGCTTCGAGGTGTCCAAGGAGCTCAAGAAGCTCGGGAACCGCACCTCGCCCACGGTGGAGCTGTCCCTCCAGGACGTCGAGGTGCACGAGTCCCAGATCCTCGGTGACGTCGGCACCGCGCTGTGGAAGGTCGGTTTCGAGTGCTTCGACTGGGAGCGCACCGTCATGGTCGCCTCGGCCATCGGCTCGATGGAGCGCGACCTCGAGGAGTCGGTGCGCTACGCCAAGGAGCGCGAGGCCTTCGGCAAGCCCATCGGGCGCTTCGGGGCGATCCAGCACAAGGTCGCCCAGATGCGTATCCGGCTGGAGATCGCTCGCCTGCTCCAGCGCCAGGCCGCCTGGATGAAGGACGAGGGCCTCGAGCACGCCACCGAGGCCGCCATCGCCAAGGCCTACATCGGCGAGGCCGGGGTCGAGTCGGCGCTGGACGCGATCCAGCTCCACGGCGGCTGGGGGTACGTCGACGAGTTCCACGTCGAGCGGTCGCTGCGTGACGCCAAGCTCGCGGGCATCGGCGGCGGTACCACGGAGATCCAGGAGCTGATCATCTCCCGGACCCTGCTCGGCTGAGCGTGGACGCGCGCCCGCGCGGGACTAGGCCGAGGGCGCCAGATCCGTCGAGGTCGAGGTGACGGCGGGGTCGTCGTGCGCAGCAGGTGCCGGCCCGGTGGAGCCCCGGGCGACGAGTTCGGGTCGGAAGGTCAGCTCCGGTGTCCCCGCCTCGGCGTCGGCGATCTGCGCGGTCAGTAGCTGCACGACGGCGTCCGCCATGCGCTCGAAGGGCTGCTGGACGCTGGTCAGGGGCGGGTCGTAGTACGCGTTCGGCCCGGCGTCGTCGAAGCCGACGACCGAGACCTCCGATGGCACGTCGAGTCCGACCTCCCGGACGGCACGGATCACCCCCAGCGCCATCCGGTCGCTCGCGCAGACCACGGCGGTCGCGCCCCGCGGGAGCAGGGTCAGACCCGCGGCATGCCCACCCTCGATGCCGTAGATCGTGTCGGTCACCAGGGTGGGGTCGACCGGCAGGTTCGCCCGCTCCAGGCCGTCGAGGTAGCCGAGCTGCAGCCGCCCGGCGGTGACGTAGCGCGTCGGCCCCAGGGCGAGCCCGATCCGCCGGTGCCCGAGCGAGGCGAGGTGCGCCACGGCCAAGCGGGTCACCTCGGCGTGATCGACGGTGACCGCCGCGATGTCGCGCAGGTCGTCATCGCGGCCGTTGACGAGCACGAGCGGGAGCCCCTCGGCGCGCAGGTCGTGGTAGCGGCTGTGGTCGGCGCTGGTGTCGGCGTGCTCGCCGGAGACGAGCACGATCCCCGTCACCGCCTGGTCCTTGAGGACGTCGAGGTAGTCGGGCTCCCCCATCCCCGAGGGGGTCGACGTGCACAGCACCGTCGTGAGCCCTTCACGTGCGAGCCGGGACTCGATGGCCTGGGCGAAGCGCGGGAAGACCGGGTTGTCGAGCTCCGGCACGATCAGTCCCACCAGCCCCGTCCGTCGCGACGGCCGCAGTCGGCCGTGCTCGTAGCCGAGCTGCGCCATGGCCTGCAGGACGGCCCGGCGGGTCGGCTCGGCGACGCCGGGCTTGTCGTTGAGGACACGGCTGACCGTCGCGGTGCTCACACCGGCGTGGTCGGCGACGTGCTTCAGGCGGGGTTTCACGCCGCGGAACCTAGACCGTGAGCCCCGGCACTGCAAGAAGTTCTGGAATATCTTGACATGAACCTGAAACTTGTTGCATCATGCCGGATGACCTTGCAACACCCGTGCCGTGGGGCGAGGGACCTCGCGGCTGGCTACCGACCCAGGAGCAACGATGAAGCGGTACCGCAAGTGGTTCGCCATCGTCCCGATCGCTGCCCTCGTCCTCGCCGCTTGCGGTGGGGACGCGGAGGAGCCCGCGGACGACCCCACCGAGGAGGAGACCGAGGAGGAGGCTGAGGAGCCCGCCGAGGACGAGACCGAGGAGGAGACCGAGGAAGAGACCGAGGAGGAGGCTGAGGAGCCCGCCGAGGAGGGCGAGGAGGAGGAGGCCGCGCCGCCGGTCCGTGCCGACGCCGACCTCGTCATCTGGGCTGACGACACCCGCCGCCCCGTGATCGAGCCCTTCGCCGAGGAGTTCGGTGAGGAGCAGGGCATCAGCGTGGCCGTGCAGGAGGTCCCCTTCGACCAGATCCGTGACAACGTGTCCGTCCAGGGCCCGGCGGGTCAGGGGCCGGACGTGTTCATCGGCGCCCACGACTGGCTCGGTGAGCTGGTGGAGAACGGCGTGGTCGCCCCGCTGGACCTCGGCGACTCCGCCGACGACTACCTCGAGGTCGCGACGCAGGCCTTCGCCTACGACGGGACCAACTACGGCCTGCCGTACTCGATCGAGAACATCGCGCTGATCCGCAACACCGAGCTCGCCCCGGAGCCCGTCGAGACCCTCGAGGAGATGGTCGAGGTCGGGCTGGACGCGGTCGAGGCTGGCGACGCGGACCTGCCCGTCGCCTGGCAGCAGAACGGCAACGGTGACCCCTTCCACAACTACTGGGTCGTGACCGGCGCCGGTGGCTACGTCTTCGGCCAGGCCGAGGACGGCTCCTACCAGGCTGACGACCTCGGGATCGACTCCGAGGGCGGGCTGCAGGCCGCCGAGATCTTCGGTGAGCTGTACGAGCAGGACTTCCTGAACGTGGACGTGACCTACGACGTCATGATCGACAGCTTCTCGAACGGTCGCGCGCCCTTCGCCGTGACCGGCCCGTGGGCTCTCGGTGACTTCGCGGACGTGGACTACGTCGTCGAGCCCTTCCCGACCGTCGAGGGCGGCACCCCGGCGCCCTTCGTCGGCGTCCAGGGCTTCATGGTCTCCGCCTTCGCGGAGAACGACCTCGCCGCCCGCACCTTCGTGCTCGACTTCATGGGCTCCGACGAGGTGCAGCTCGCGCTGTACGAGGCGGGCAGCCGTCCGCCGGCGAAGGTCGCCGCGTTCGAGCAGGTCTCCGACGACCCGGATGTCGCGGGCTTCGGCGCCGCCGGCGAGGCCGGCCGTCCGATGCCGGCCATCCCCGAGATGGGTTCGGTGTGGGCCGCGTGGACCGACGCCTACGAGAACATCGCCTCGGGTCAGGACCCGCAGGAGGCGTTCGAGCAGGCTGCGAGCCAGATCCGTGAGCTGATCGGGCTCTAGGTTCGACCCGGGTGGGGGCGGCGCCTACGCGCCGCCCCCACCGGCATGACCAGCGAGGATGCAGACCCGCCGCGAGGAGCGGCGACGGCGACCCGGACGGCCGCCGACCGGGGAGGGAGCGGGAGATGGCGACATCGACCGGAGGCCGGACGGCCTTGGCGGACCGGCTGGCCGAGCGGGTGGGCGCGGGCAGCATCACCGGACTGGTGGTGAAGCTCCTCTTCCTTGGCGTCGTCAACGCGCTGGCGTTCTACGCGGTGCTCACGCTCTTCCCGCTCAGGGAGTGGACCCCGCTGATCGTCGTGGTGGTCGCGACCGCGCTGATCGACGTCATCTACCTCTCCAAGCGCACGCTGCCGCTGAAGTTCCTCATCCCGGGCACGCTCGCGCTCCTCGTCTTCCAGGTGTACCCCGTCCTGTACACCGCCTACATCGGCTTCACCAACTACGGCACCGGGAACGTGCTGGCCGAGGACCAGGCGATCGACCAGATCATCGCCAACTCCGTGACCGTCCCCGACGACGCCGTGCGCTACGCCTCGACCCCGCTCTCCAACGACGCGGGTGACCTCGCCCTGCTGCTCGAGGACCCCGACGGGGACCGCTTCCTCGGCACCGCTGAGGGCCTCGAGCCGCTGACCGATGACGACATCGTCGGTGAGGGCGCAGACCGGGTCGTGGCCGGCGAGTACCGGCCGCTCAGGCTCGGTGACCTCGGTGACCGTGAGGAGGAGATCCTCGCCTTCACGGTCCCGCTCGACGCGGGTGACGCCGACGAGCTCGACGCCGGGGAGGGTGCCGGCGCGATCAGCGTCCAGACCTTCAACACCGCGGCTGTGGCCGTCCAGAGCCTCGAGCACGACGCCGAGGAAGGGGTCATCCGCGACCTCGAGGACGGCACGGTGTACCGGCCGGTCAACGGGACCTTCACCGCGGAGGACGGCTCGACGCTGCGGCCAGGCTTCCGCGAGCTGATCGGGTTCGCGAACTACGAACGGGTCCTGACCTCGCCCGCCATCCGAGGACCGTTCCTACGGGTCTTCCTGTGGACCTTCGCCTTCGCGATCCTGTCGGTGCTCACGACCTTCGTGCTCGGGCTCGCGCTGGCGCTCGCGCTCAACGACCCGCGCATGAGGCTGCGTCGCACGACGCGCTCGCTGCTGATCGTGCCCTACGCGCTGCCATCCTTCATGACCGCGTTGATCTGGCAGGGGTTGCTGAACACCTCCTTCGGTCCGATCAACCGCATCCTCGGGGTCGACATCCCCTGGCTGTCGAGCCAGGCCTTCGCGGGCGCGCTGCCGAAGTTCTCCGTGATCCTCGTCAACCTCTGGCTCGGGTTCGGGTACATGTTCCTGATCACCACCGGCGCGCTACAGGCCATGCCGGAGGAGGTCAAGGAGGCCGCCCGGGTGGACGGTGCCAGCGGCTGGCAGATCCTGCGCCAGATCACGCTGCCGCTGCTGCTGGTCGCGGTCGGGCCGCTGCTCATCGCCTCCTTCGCCTTCAACTTCAACAACTTCAACACCGTCTTCCTGCTCACCGGTGGTGGCCCCCCGATCCAGGGCACGCTCACCCCGGCCGGCCATACCGACATCCTGATCAGCTTCAGCTACCGGCTGGCCTTCGCCGGTGGACGCGGTCAGGACTTCGGGCTGGCGGCTGCGATCTCCACCATCATCTTCTTCCTGGTGGCGGTGTTCAGCTATCTCGGCTTCAAGCGCACCGCGGTGCTGGAGGACATCAACTGATGGCTGCCACCGAACCCCTCGCCACCGCCGCCGACGCCGAGGCCTTCGACGCCTCCCGCGGCGCCCGCAACAACACCGGCCCCAAGGGCGCCCGCTGGTGGCGCGAGATCGGCTGGCGCTACCTCGTCGGCCTGCTCGGCGTCGCCTTCGCGCTCATGCCGGCCTACTTCGTGGTCCTCGCGTCGGTCTCGCCCACCGCGACGCTCCAGGGCGCCCAGCTCGTCCCGCGCGAGGTCACCCTGGAGAACTACCGGTCGCTGTTCGACCAGACCCTGTTCTGGACGTGGCTGTGGAACTCGCTCAAGATCGCCGGTGGGGCCGCGATCGCGAACATGTTCCTGTCGGCCATGGCGGCCTACGCCTTCAGCCGGCTGCGCTTCGCGGGTCGGCGGCCGGGGTTGCTCACGATCCTCTTGGTGCAGATGTTCCCGCAGTTGCTCGCCAACGTCGCCATCTTCCTGTTCCTCGTCAACGTCGCGGACTACTTCCCGTTCATGGGGTACGGCACCCAGCTCGGGCTGTTCCTCGTCTACCTCGGCGGTGCGCTCGGGGCGAACACCTGGCTCATGAAGGGGTTCTTCGACACCGTGCCGAAGGAGCTCGACGAGTCGGCGCTCGTGGACGGTGCGACCCACGGCCAGATCTTCGTCCGGATCATCCTGCCGCTGTCGCTGCCGATCCTGGTCGTGGCCGGGCTGCTCTCCTTCATCTTCCTGTTCAACGAGTTCATCCTCGCCAGCATCCTGCTCGGTCAGGCCGACGCGAACCAGACCCTCGCGACGGGGCTGTACCGCTTCATCGACCAGAACTACGGCCAGCAGTGGGGGCCCTTCGCGGGCGGTGCGCTGCTCGGGTCCATCCCGACCCTGGCGCTGTTCCTGTTCCTGCAGCGCTACATCGTCTCCGGCCTGACCGCCGGCGGCGTGAAGGGCTGACCGGGTGGGCACCGACGCGGCCGAGCACGGGCCCACGGCGGCGTTCCACTCCGGCTCGCCGGCCCACGTGGCAACATCGGTCGACCGGGCGGTGGCCTCACCGCCGCTCGGATCGAGCACGCGCGTGCGCGTGGAGGTGCCGCACGCCAGCGGGTACCGGTCCGTGCACCTGCGGCTCGTCGCGGACGGCGAGCCGCTCTACCGCGCCGCCGAGCGGGTCCACCGCGGCGCGGCGGTCGACGTCTACGAGGCCGAGCTGCCCCAGGTCAACCCCACGCAGCGCTACCGGTTCCAGCTCGATGGGCCTCAGGGCTCGGCGTGGCTGACCGCCGCCGGCGTGGTGCCGCACGACGTGCCGGACACCTGGGACTTCCAGCTCCTCGCCTCCGATCCGCCCCCGGCGTGGGTGGCCGACGCCGCGCTCTACCAGATCTTCCCCGACCGCTTCGCCCGCGGCGGGGCGAGCGAGCGCTGGCCAGAGTGGGCGGAGCCGGCGGCCTGGGACGACCCGGTGGCGACCGACCGGCCCTCGTCGATGCACCAGCTCTACGGCGGTGATCTCCCCGGCATCGTCGATCGGCTCGACCACCTCACCGACCTCGGCGTCGACGGCGTCTACCTCACGCCGGTGTTCCCTTCGATCCAGAACCACCGCTACGCCGCGTCCTCCTTCGCCGAGGTGGACCCGTTCCTCGGAGGGGACGAGGGGCTCGCGGCGCTCGCAGCCGCCCTGCACGAGCGCGGCATGCACCTGCTCGGCGACCTCACCCTGCACCACTCCGGCTCGAGCCACGAGTGGTTCCGGGCCGCACAGGCGGACGCGCGCTCGGTCGAGGCCGGCTTCTACCTCTTCGACCGGCACCCGGACCGGTACCGGGCCTGGCAGGGCGTGCCGACCCTGCCGAAGTTCGACCACCGCGACCCGGAGCTGCGCCGGCGCCTGTACGAGGGGCCCGGCTCGGTCGCTGCCCGCTACCTCGACGCCCCCTTCCACCTCGACGGCTGGCGGATCGACGCGGCGAACATGGCCGGGCGCCAGGGCGCGGACGACCTGAACGCGCTGGTGCGGACGACGCTGGCCGCGACCGCCCGCGAGGTGGCCGGCGAGGCGTACCTGCTGGCCGAGCACTGCCACGACGCGACCGCGGACCTCGGCGCCGACGGGTGGCACGGCACGATGGACTACACCGGCTTCACCCGGCCGGTGTGGAGCTGGCTCATCGACCCGGCCCGCGAGGTGCGGCTGCTCGGACCGCCGGCCCCCGTGCGCCCCACCTCCGGTAGGGTCGTGGCGCAGGTGATGGACCTGGTCCGCGCGCAGCTGCCGTGGCGGAGCGTCCTGCACTCGCTCACGATGCTCGGCTCGCACGACACGGCTCGGTGGGCCTACGTCGCCGGGGATCGCGCGCGGCGCCACGTCGGGCTGGTGTGGCTGCTGACCTTCGCGGGCGTGCCGTCGCTGTTCTACGGCGACGAGATCGGGCTCGGCGCCTCGGGCACCACCGACGCGAGCGGCGGCGCCGGCGCCCCGGACGTGGTCACCCGGGCGCCCATGCCCTGGCACCGTCCCGACCGATGGGACCAGGACACCCTCGCGCTGACCCGACGGCTGCTCGCCGTGCGTCGTGCCTCACCCGCGCTGCGGCGGGGCGGGCTGCGGTG
>JBKHDS010000063.1:0-9036 GCA_046541215.1 Nitriliruptoraceae bacterium | reverse complement strand
CCATGCAGACCCGCAACGCCCCGATCGTGCTGGGGGTGTTCCTCCTGGTCGCCGCCAGCGTGGTGGTCGCGAACCTGGTCACCGACCTCAGCTACGCCCGCCTCGACCCCCGGGTGCGGCTGCGATGAGCGCCACCGCGCGACCGCGCCGGACCCCTCGTCCCTCCACGACCCTCGTCCTGGGCGGCGGGGTGACGCTGCTGTTCGTGCTCGTGGCGATCCTCGCCCCCTGGCTCGCCCCGCACGACCCGTTCCGCGTGGTCGGCCCGGCGCTGGCACCACCGTCCGCTGAGTACCCGATGGGCACCGACGGGATCGGTCGCGACGTGCTCAGTGGGATCCTGCTCGGGACCCGGACCTCGCTGGCGATCGCGGCGGCCGTCGGACTGCTCACCGGCGCGATCGGGGTGCTCATCGGCGCGCTCGGTGGCTACCTCGGCGGCAGGATCGACGACGCCCTGCTGCGCGTGACCGAGCTGGTCCAGGTGCTGCCGCGGTTCTTCCTCGCCATCCTGGTCCTCGCCCTGTTCGGACCGGGGACGGACCGGCTGGTGGTCGTGCTGGCCCTGACCGCCTGGCCGCTGCTGGCCCGGGTGGTGCGCTCCCAGGTCCTCGTGGTGGTCGCCCTGCCCTTCATCGAAGCTGCCCGTGCCACCGGCGCCCGTGCCCCACGCATCCTCCTCCGACACGTGCTCCCGAACGCCGTCCCCACCGCGATGACCACCCTCGGGGTCGTGCTCGCTCAGGTCATCCTGCTCGAGGCCAGCCTGGGGTTCCTCGGCCTGGGTGACCCGAGCACCATGAGCCTCGGGGCGCTGGCGGGCGAGGCGCAGCGGTTCCTGCGCCGGGCGTGGTGGCTGTCGGTCTTCCCGGGAGGTGCGATCGTGCTGATCGTGCTCGGGGTCAACCTGCTCATCGATGCGGGCGTGGGGGTCCGGACGCCGAGGCGCCGCTGGCTGGCGGAGCGGGGGTGGCTGCCGGGACGCCGGTGGCTGCCAACCAAGGCGGCTGGCTAGGTCGGGACGACGCGCCGCGCCCGCCCCACCGCCATGGCCTGCGCGGTTGCTCCCCCGGGTTCGCCCGCCCGTTGCGACGAACCCGGGGGAGCAACCAACGGCCTCTCCGGCGATCAGCGGCTCACCCCGCAGGCGGCGGACCAGGAGCTCGCCCCGCAGGCGGCGGACCAGGAGCTCGCCCCGCAGGCGGCACCGAGACCCGCTGACCCCGACGGGACCGGTGTCGGGTCCTCACCCAGCGCTGACGGTTCAGGCGGGCGGGATGACGCCCTTGGCCCCACGGCCCCCGTCCCAGTCGGTGTACTGGTAGGGGTTGTCGAACAGCTCCTGCTCGGGCAGGTCCGGGGACATGCCCTCGAGCCAGGCTTCCTCGCCCATCGCGGAGCGCAGGTACTCGACGGTGGACGCGACCGCCTCCTTCGCCCGCCGCAGGTCGTCGCCGACGAGCTGATGCTCGTGCTTGACGACCCGACCGTCCACGAGCACGGTGTGCACATCGCCCCGGGAGGCCTGGAAGACCACGTGGCCGTAGGGGTTCAGGATCGGGAACATCGCGGGAGAACGCTCGTTCTTGATGAGGACGATGTCGGCCTTCTTGTCCGGCTCGAGCGAGCCGACCACGTCCTCCATACCGAGGGCGCGCGCGCCGCCATCGGTCGCCCAACGCACCACCTCGTCGGCCCGCAGGGAGTTGTAGACCACGGTGTTCCCGTCCGCCTGGGCGTCGAGGTGGTCGCGGCTGCGGTCGGCGCTCAGGGTGGAGCGCATCGCCGAGAACAGGTCACCGCTCCACCACACGCTCGTGTCCATCGAGAGCGAGATCGGGATGCCGTGGCGGCGCAGCGCGTAGGTGGGCGGGTAGCCCTGGCCGGCGCTCTGCTCGCTCTCGGTGGAGACCGAGGCGTACGCACCCGAGGCGGCGATGCGCTGGTAGGAGTCGTGGGAGAGCGACGCGGCGTGGACGTAGGTGACGTCCGGGGTCATGAACCCGTTGTCGCACATGAGCTGGATCGAGGTGTCGTTGGTCGCCCCCCACACCCCGGCGTGGGTGGTGACGCGCATCCCCATCTCACGGGCCGCCTCGAAGGCGGCGCGCTCGGGGAACTCCGGGTCACCGGTCACGTCGAAGGCCAACTGGACCTGCAGGAGGTCCTGCGTGGTCCCCCGGTTGCGGTCCAGGAAGGCGCGCACGTCGGCGCTGGGCACCCACTCCCACGGGCCGGCCTGGATGTTGCCGTAGGCGAGCACGAAGCGACCGGGGACCGTGCGGAGCGCATCCGCCGCCGCCTCGGCGTGGTCGACGGTCTGCAGGCCGTGCGACCAGTCCACGACCGTGGTGACGCCGGCGTCGAGGGCCTCGACCGCCGCGAGCAGGTTGCCGGCGTGGATGTCCTCTGGGCGGAAGGTCTTCCCGTGGGTCAGGTAGTAGAAGACGAAGTACTGGGTGAGCGACCAGTCGGCGCCGTAGCCACGCATCGCGGTCTGCCACATGTGCCGGTGCGTGTCGATCATCCCGGGCATCACGATGCCGCCGGACGCGTCGACCTCGACCGTGTCATCCGGCACCGCGAGGTTGGGGCCGACCGCCTCGATACGGTCGCCGACGACGAGCACGTCGCCTCCCTCGAGCACCGTGCTGGTGGCATCCATGGTCAGGACCGTGCCGCCGCGCAGCACGATCGGGCGCCCCTCGGTCATCTCGGCAGCACCGTCACCCATCCTGGCTCTCCCTCTCCCGGACCCGCTCGCCCGAGGACTCCCATCGCTTCGGACAACTATCCGCTCAGCGGACAATGCGCGGATGATGCGTGAAGCTCGGCCTGCTTGTCAAGCACGGGTCATGCATGTGCCCACCGCTGACGCTGTGCTCGCCAGGCGGCCGCTGACCTGCCATGCTGTCCGCACCGCGGTTCCATCGCCGATCACGACCGAGCCGACGACGACGACCCCCGACCCCCGCCCGGAGGCCCCTATGCGCCCGTCCCTGCTCCGCCTCGCCCGCGTCCTGCTCGGTACCCCCTTCGTCGTCCTCGGCTACGAAGCCGCAGCCGAGCCCGGTCCCCGGGTGGAGCTGGCCCGGGCGTTGGGGATCCCGGAGCCGGAGCTCGCCGTGCGTGCCAACGGTGCGGCGATGGCCCTCGGCGGCGCCGCGCTCGCCGCAGGCATCCTGCCACGTGCCGCGGCGCTAGGGCTGGTCGCCTCCCTGGCGCCGACGACCGTGGCCGGGCACCCGTACTGGACGATGGAGGACCCGGGGGCGCGCAAGCTCAACCGCATCCAGGTGCTCAAGAACCTCGGTCTGGCCGGCGGGTTGCTGGCCGTCGCCGCGATCGCCCGGAGCGAGGAGCAGCTGGCCGCATCGGAGAGCTGACCTGACCGGTCCCCTACCAGGGCGGTCCACCTCGACGCCCGACCTACCCGCCTCCCGAGCCCATCGAGGTCGCCGTGCCCCGCAGCGAGACCAGCCCCGACTTCATCGAGTCCCTGGCCCGTGGGATCGACGTGATCCGCTCCTTCGGGTCGGGCGTGCCTGCCCGGACCCTCACGGAGGTCGCGGAGGCCACCGGACTCGCCCGTCCGACCGCCCGGCGCATCCTGCTCACCCTGGAGGAGCTCGGCTACGCCCGTAACCGCGACGGCCGCTGGTCCCTGACCCCTCGGGTCCTCGAGCTCGGGACGGCCCACGTGCACTCCCAGGGGCTGTGGGACATCGCGCGGCCGCACCTGCAGGACCTCGTCGATCTGACCGGCGAGTCCTCCTCGATCGCGCAGCTCGACGGCGCGGACATCGTCTACGTCGCCCGGGTCGCCGTGCCGAAGATCATCACGCTCGCGGTCTCGATCAGGACCCGCTTCCCCGCCCTTCAGACCTCGCTGGGAAAGGTCCTGCTGGCGGCGCTGCCCGCCGAGGAGGTCGATCGCATCCTGGCGGAGCCGAGCCGGTCGGGGCTCGCGCCGAGGTGGCAGCCCGATCGCGAGGAACGCGAGCAGCACCTGCGCGAGGTGCGCGCGCGAGGGTGGGCCTTGGCCGACGAGCACCTCGCCGCCGGCATCCGTTCCGTGGCCGTGCCGCTGCGTGACGGCGATGGTGCGGTGGTCGCCGCCATGAACGTCACGGTCCACGCCGCGGAGACCAGCGTCGAGCGGTTGCTCGAGGAGCACCTCCCCAGGCTGCTCACCGCTGCCGGCCGCATCAGCGAGGACCTGGCGCTCGTCGACGCGATCCCCCAACGCACGGCGCAGCCGCGCTGACGGGTCCCCCTTGACAGGGGCCCTCGGCGACACGCATCATTGCGGACACTTGTCCGCTGTACGGTCAGCATCCGTCGATCGACCTCGGAGTCCGCCGTGTCCGCCTCGCCGTCCACTCCTGACCCGAAGGCCACGGGGCCGCTGGCGGGGCTGCTCGTCGCTGACTTCTCCCGGATCCTCGCGGGACCCTACGCCACGATGCTGCTGGCGGACCTCGGTGCCGAGGTCGTCAAGGTCGAGGGCCCGAGCGGCGACGACACCCGCACCTGGATGCCGCCGGTCCGCGACGGCATCTCCACCTACTACCTCGGCATCAACCGCAACAAGCGCTCGATCGCGCTCGACCTCAAGGATCCGGAGGACCTCGCGGTCGCTCGGTCGCTCGCGACGAGGGCGGATGTGCTGATCGAGAACATGCGTCCCGGTGGCATGGCGCGGTTCGGCCTGGACTTCGCGAGCGTCCGAGCATCCAACCCGGGCATCGTCTACGCCTCCATCTCCGGTTTCGGGACCACGGAGGAGGGGGCGAAGCTCGCCGGCTACGACCTCATGGTCCAGGCGATCTCCGGGCTGATGAGCCTCACCGGCGACCCCGAGGGCACCGCCTACCGCGCCGGGATCTCCGTGTTCGACGTCATGGCCGGCATGCACGCGACGATCGGCATCCTGGCCGCGCTGAACCACCGACACGAGCACGGCCAGGGCCAGCACGTCGAGGTGAACCTGCTGTCATCGGCGCTGTCGGGTCTGGTCAACCACACGAGCGCCGTCGTCGCCAGCGACGCGACCCCGTTCCGGATGGGCAACGCGCACCCGAGCCTGTTCCCCTACGAGCCGCTCCCCACCGCCGACGGGGAGATCGTCGTCATCGCGGGCAACAACCGGCAGTTCGTGACCCTGTGCGAGGTGCTCGGCATCCCCGAGGTAGCCGAGGACGACCGTTTCCGCTCCAACGAGGACCGCACGGCTCGGCGCGCGGAGCTCCTCCCGATCCTCCTCGAGGCCCTCGCAACGGCGAGCACCGAGGAGTGGTTCGCCCGCTTCCGCGCGGCCGGGCTGCCAGGCGGGCCCGTCAACACCGTCCGCGAGGGCGTGGCCTTCGCGCGGTCGATCGGGCTCGAGCCGGTCGTCGAGGTCGGTGAGGGCGAGGCCATGGTCCCCTCGATCCGCAACCCGATCACCTTCTCCGACACCCCCGCGTCCTACCGCTACCCACCGCCGCGGCTCGACCAGCACCACGACGAGCTGCGCTCGTGGCTGCTCGACCCCACTGTGGTGTCCGCCACCTCGACCCAGGAGCCGACCCCGTGACCGAGCCGAGCTACCGGACCTCGCTCGGTGCCTCCGACGCGACCTCCATCACCCTGCTGGGGCGCGACCTCGCCACCGACATCATGGGCGAGGTCGGGTTCGGGGAGCTCGCCTTCTGGCTGCTGCTCCGCCGGCGACCCACGCCCGGGCAGGTGCGGGTCTTCGAAGCGGTGCTCGCCTCCCTCGCCGACCACGGCTTCGTCCCGACCTCGATCGCCGCGCGGCTGACCTACCTCAGCGCACCCGATGCCCTCCAGGGTGCGGTCGCGGCGGGCATCCTCGGAGGTGGCTCACGGTTCCTCGGGGTCACCGAGGACTGCGGACGGTTCCTGGCGGCCAAGCTCGCGGAGCACGACGGCGAGCTTCCCACCGACGAGGACGACTGGGATGCGCTCGCGCTCGGGATCGTGACCGCGGAGCGGGCCGCGCGGCGCATCATCCCCGGCCTCGGCCACCCGACGCACACCAGCGACCCCCGGGTCCCCCGGCTGTTCGCCATCGCCGAGGAGGAGGGGCTACGGGGCCCGCACCTGGAGCTGTTCGCCGCGATCGGTCGGGTCCACGCGCAGGTCCTCGGACGGACCCTGCCGCTCAACGGTGCCGGCGTCGGGGGGGCGGCCCTGGTGGACGCCGGCGTGCCGCTGCCGCTGCTGCGCGGCGTGGCACTGCTGGCCCGCACGGCAGGTGTGCTCGGACAGCTCGCCGAGGAGCACGAGCACCCGGTGGCCCGCGACATCTACCTCGCGGTCCACGAGCACACCGAGTACGTGCTCCCCGAGGACTGAGCCGGTCGCGGCATCCGGGAGGCTCGCCGCGCACCAGGACGACATGCCCGTTCGACGACAGGGAGAGGGAGATGGCGCAGATCGTCGCGGTGGTGGCCTCGACCCACCACCCGTTCTACTACAAGGCGAGCACCTCGCCGCCTGAGGAACGTCCGCCCTTCGCGGATGCATGGGTCTCGAAGATCCTCGCGTTCCGCGAGACCGTTACCAGGGCCCGGCCCGACGTGCTGGTGATGATCGGCAGCGATCACTTCCATCAGCTGTGGCTCGACAACATGCCGCAGTTCCTGGTCGGCAAGGCGCCCCGTTACGACGCCAACTGGTACAACGAGGAACGGGAGTTCGGGCTGCCCCGGATGACCTTGGACGGCAACGAGGAGCTGTCCGCTCACCTGCTGCGCAGCGGCCTCGACCAGGGCTTCGACCTCGCCTTCTCCAACGAGCTGCGCATCGACCACTCGATCACCTGCCCGATCATCACGCTGCGGCCGGAGGCCGACCTACCGATCGTGCCGGTCTACACCAACATCTTCGCCCCACCGCTGCCGCAGCCCAAACGGTTCGTCGAGCTGGGCCGGGCGATCCGCACCATGGTCGAGTCGTGGGAGTCCGACCTGCGCGTCGCGATCATCGGGACCGGGCACCTCTCCCTCGAGCTCGGAGGCCCGCGGCAGTTCGGCCCGCACGGCCCCGACCCGGAGTTCGACGCCCGAGCCATCGACTGGATCGCGCGTGGCGACATCGCCGGCGCGCTGAGCGAGGTCACGCTCGACTCGCTGTGGACCCCCGGGAACGCCACCCACGGCTTCATGGACTTCATGCTGATGATGGGCGTCGCCGGCGACGACAACCCTGCCGACTACGTCGACAACCTCGACCTGTTCCACACCATGGAGGCGTACTTCACCTGGTACCCGAACGGAGCCCCGGCATGAGCACCTACCTGCTGAACAAGTTCCTGTTCACCGTCGATCGGGACCCGGAGCTCGTCGAGCGTTACCGCGAGGAGCCCGCCGAGCTGGTCGCGTGGTGGGAGGCCAACCTCGCCAACCGGATCCTCGGCGCTCACCATGGTGAGGACTCGACCTGGCTCGCCTTCACCGCGGAGGAGCGCACCGCCCTCGTCACCCACGACTACCCGACCCTGTTCGGGATGGGCGCGCACCCGTTCCTGACCTTGACGCTGTTCATCGCCATGTTCGAACGTGACTACGACGAACCCCTCGCCTTCCAGAAGGAGTACGCGCAGCGGCTGTCGCACTACTCGCTGCCCTACCCCGACATCTCCACCTAGTCGTCGCGGCCACGGCGTCGTCCCGGCCCTAGGCTGATGGATCGCACCGAGCTCGGGAGGACGACGGTGACCGAGGTGGCCGGGAACGATCCGCGCGGGTGGATCGCCGATCCGGGCGTGGCCGTCGAGGTGGTGCGGGAACGGACCGGGCGGGACTGGGACCAGTGGCGCACGCTGATCGACGCGTGGCCCGGACACACCGATGGTCACACCGCGGTCGCCCGCTGGCTCGAGCACGAGCATGCGATCGACGGCTGGTGGGCCCAGCAGGTGACCGTGGGCTGGGAGCGGATCACCGGCCGCCGCCTGCCCAACCAGCTCGCGGACGGCACCTTCACGGCAGGCCGCTCCGCGACCCGGTCGCTGGACGCCGACGCCGTGCGTACCCGCCTCCTCGACGACGCCGGCCGGGCCGCCATCTTCCCGGGGATGGCCACCGAGCTGCGGTCACGGCCGACCTCGAAGAACGTCCGGATCGGGCTGCCCGAAGGGGTCGCCGAGGTCTCACTCGCCACCAGGTCCGACGGCCGCGTGACCGTCACCATCCAGCACCAGAAGCTGCCGTCGCCGGGGTCCGTGACCCGCTGGAAGGCGTTCTGGGGCGAGTGGCTGGACGGCCTCTCGGAGCGTTGAGCGGCCGGCCTGACCCACCTCCCCCGCGCGCTCAGGCAACTCCCCGTCGACGTGGCGCAGGACCTCGCGGTCACCGTCGCGCCCAGAGAGTGGGTCCTCCACCACGGCGGCTCCGGGCGGTGGGAGGCACCGTCGACCCCAACCCCATCCGACCTCGCCGGTCAGGCCTCCGGGCGGCGGGCGAGGAGCAGGAGCTCGTAGTCGTCGGTCGTCGGTGCCTCCCGGCGCCAGTCCCCTGCACCGCCGGCCCAGATGGCCTCGACCTCCAGCCCCACCGAGGCCGCCAACGTCCGTAGGCCCTCGGGGAGGTGGTAGTGCTCCCGCAGGGTGACCGTCCTACCCCCCTCGAGGGGGTAGTCGGTGGTCTCCGTCAGCGTCATCAGGTCCACCCCGCCGGCGACCTGACCCTGGTGCCAGTCGGTGAGCAGGCGGCCGGCGTTCAGCGCGGTCAGCACGAGCCGTCCCCCCGGCCGCAACACCCGGCGGATCCCGGCCAGGATCGCCTGGTCGTGGTCGAGCGGCTCGGCGCCGTCGGCGACCAGACAGAAGGCCCCTTCGCACAGAGACAGGACCACGTCGAAGGAACCGAGGTGGTCGGGCAGTTCCCGCGCGTCCGCCTCGACCCAGGTCACGGCCACCCCGGCAGCGCTCGCACGGGCCGCGGCCCGCTCCAGCATCGCCGGTGACTGGTCGAGCCCGGTCACCTCTGCACCCATCGCCGCGATCGGGACCGCGTGCCGGCCGGT
>JBKHDS010000062.1:0-9045 GCA_046541215.1 Nitriliruptoraceae bacterium | reverse complement strand
GACCCGCACCGCCCGCCAGCCCGCCGCGCGCAGCCCGGCGACCGCGGTGACCGCGGCCGGATCCGGCCCGCCACCGGTCCAGGTGCCGACGTCCACCACGAGCGCGAGCCGGCTCGCAGCGCCCCGCCCGGCGCGGACCAGAGCCCGAAGCTCGCCGGGGTCGGGGGTGGTGACCACCGCCGCCAGGCTGCCCTGCCCCATCTCCGAGGTAGCGACCTGCCGCAGCAGGGCGGGCAGATCGATCGCCGCCGCCTCGAGCGTCGCGAGCAGCGGCAGCCAGGCCGCGGCCGGGCGGGGCGGAGGGACGCGCCGCTGCGCCTCGGTGAGCACGGTCACGCCGCGCTGCCGGGCGTCGAGGTGGTGGACGATGCTCGCCGCCGTGGCGACCGCCACCTCGAGGCTCGCGCCCGGACCGTGGCCGCGGTGCCGATCGGAGCGCAGGTCCAGCACGACGCTCGCACGCGGCACGCTGGCCTCCTCGGGCTGGCGGACCATGAGCTGGCCGCGGTGCGCCGTCGACGGCCAGTGGACCGCGCGCAGATCGTCGCCCTGCACGTACTCGCGGATGTCGGCGATGTCCTCGCCGTGCGGTGTGGCGCGCCGCGGGCCGGTGGCCAGCGTGCCCACCGCGCCCCCCAGCGGCACGCCCGGTGCGAGCGGCCACACCTGCGGCAGCACCGTCACGCTCGCGGTGCCCACCACGGTCCGGCGTCGCTGCACCAATCCGAAGGGGTCGCGGATGAGGACCACCGCCGGTCCGAGCTGGTGCCGGCCGCGGTGGGCGCCGGTGAGCTCCAGGCGCAGCGCGCGGTGCCGACCGGGCAGCAGCACCGGCAGGCGCACGGCGGGCGCATCGCCCAGCGCGGCCGGGAGGTGGTCCTGGAACCACGCGGTGGGGGTGGGCAGCCTCCCCCGGTTGCGGATCTCGAGCTCGAGCACGGCGGTCCCACCGGCCGGCACGAGTGCCGGGTGGACCGTGCGCTCGACCTCGAGCCGCAGCGGCAGGACCCGCACCCACAGCAGCGCGAGCAGCACGAGCGCGAGCAGCGTGGTGGCCGCGACCTGCAGCTCGGACACGCCCAGCACCCGAGCGGCGGCCCACAGGCCGAGCACCCCGAGCAGCGCCCCGAGCCCGCGCGGCGTCATCGGCTCACTCGATCGGTGCGGGCAGGCCGGCGAGCACGTCGGCGATGACGTCGGCGGTGGTGATGCCGCTCAGCTCGGCGTCCGGGCGCAGGATCAGACGGTGGGGGAGCACGTGCGGGGCGAGCGCCTTGACGTCGTCGGGCAGGACGTAGGAGCGGCCCGCCAGCGCCGCAGCGGCGCGCACGCTGCGCAGCAGCGCGATGGAGGCGCGCGGTGAGGCGCCGAGCTCGACGTCGGGGTGCTGGCGGGTCGCGCGGCAGGTGGCGATGACGTAGCGCTCCACCGGCTCGGCCACGTGGATCGACCGGATCGTCTCGATGGCGTGCACGACCGCGGCGGTGTCGGTGACCGCCCGCAAGGACGCGAGGCGGTCGGGACCCCCGTGCGTGCGCACGATGTCGAGCTCGTCGTCGGCGTCGGGGTAGCCGATCGCCAGGCGCAGCAGGAAGCGGTCCCGTTGCGCCTCCGGCAGCGGGTAGGTCCCCTCGTGCTCGATCGGGTTCTGGGTGGCCAGCACCATGAACGGGCGCGCGAGCTCGCGGGTGGTCCCGTCGACGGTGACCGTGCGCTCCTCCATGGCCTCGAGCAGGGCCGACTGGGTCTTCGGACCGGCGCGGTTGATCTCGTCCCCGAGCACGAGGTTCGCGAACACCGGCCCGGGACGGAACTCGAACCGCCCCAGCTCCGGGGTGTACACGCTCACGCCCGTGACGTCGGAGGGGAGCAGATCCGGGGTGAACTGGACGCGTGCCACCGAGCAGTCGATGGAGCGCGCCAGCGCCTTGGCGAGCAGGGTCTTGCCGACCCCCGGCACGTCCTCGACGAGCAGGTGTCCCTCGGCCAGCAGGGTGAGCAGCGCGAGACGGATCGCGGTGTCCTTGCCGCGCAGCACCTGCCGGACGTTGCCCTCGATCGCCGCGAGGGTGCCGCGCACGCGCGTGAGCTCGTCGCGGTCCGGCGCAGCGGCGGTCTGCTGGGAGAGGGACACGTCGGATGCCGGTCGTCGGCGCGGCACCACCGGCCGGGGCCGACGGCGGGCCGGGTGGGCGGCTCCGGCCGGGGTGAGGGTACCCAGGGGTACCCGCCTGACGCCCGGGTCGCGGAAGGCCGGTCGGTCGGGGTCGGGGAGCGGCCGTGGTGCCCGCGCCCAGTTCGAACCTGACGTCGACGTCAGGTGTCGGGTAGCGTGCCGGCCCCGACCAGGGGGATGGCCGTGGCCGATGCGAGGGCCGGCGAGGTGCGGCGGAGCTCCCGGGGTGCGCGCACCCGCGCCCGGCTGCTGCAGGCCACCCGGGAGGTGGTCGCGGCGCGGGGGTTCGTCGCCGCCCGCGTCGAGGACATCGTCGCCACCGCCGGGGTGAGCCACGGCACCTTCTACACCTACTTCGACAACAAGGCGGCCGCCCTCGACGCGCTCATCGACGCGGCCGCGGCCGAACTGCAGGCCGTCGTGGACGAGCCCTGGGACGGCCCCGATGGCGCCAGCGCGATCGGGGCGGTGATCGGCCGGTTCGTCGCCGCCTTCGCCGAGCATGCGGACGTCGTGCGGGCCTGGATCGAGGCGGCGGCGCACGACCCCGTGGTCGCTGCCCGGCTGCAGGAGGTGCGTGGCGGCTACGTGCGGCGGGTCGCCGAGGTGGTGGCCCCGGTCCTCGCGGGCAGCGGCCACGACCCGACGCTGGTCGCCACGGCGCTCGTCGCCATGGTCGAGGGGACGGTGACCCAGCAGCACCACGCGACCGAGGACCTGCCGACCCCACAGCTCGTCCGCACCCTCAGCAGCCTGTGGGTGGGAGGGCTGCTCGGGCTGGGCGAGGACCCGACCGGCCGCGGCTGAGCAGCGGGCGAGCACGGTGCTCCGGCCGCGGCTGAGCGGTCGGCGGGCACCCCGATCCGGCCGCGGCGGCGCACCCGCCCGGGGCCCGCTCCGGCCGTCGCTGAGCGGTGGGTGAGCCCCGCCGCGGGGACGAGGGGTGCCTCGGCCCTCCACCCCGCTCCACCGCGCGGACGGCGTTTCTGGGGCCTCTCGCGGCCAGATACGGGTCGAACGGCCTGCCAGATCCGTTGACGGGTGGGTGGAAGGGGCATAGAGTGGCGCAAAGTGGAGGGCCTGCCCGCGCCGGGGAGGTCCGGAGGCGATCGGGTCGACGGGCCCGGGGATCGGACGGGGTCGGGTGTTCCTCGGAGAGCACCAGCACACGCTGGACGTCAAGGGCCGGGTGATCCTCCCGGCCCGGTTCCGCGACCGGCTCTCCAGCGGTCTGGTGTTCGTGCCCTCCCAGGACCGCGCCATCGACGTCTACCCCCTGACGGCCTTCGAACGCCGCGTCGAGGAGCTGAGGGCACTGCCGCGCGAGGACGGCGCGGCGCGCAGCTACCTGCGGGTGTTCCTCGCCGGCGCCCACGAGGACAAGCCGGACTCCCAGGGCCGCGTCACGATCCCGCCCCGGCTGCGGGAGTACGCCGGCCTCGACCGGGACATCACCATCAACGGTGCGGACGAGAAGGTCGAGATCTGGGACCGGGCGGCCTGGGAGGCCTACCGCACCACGGCCGAGGACGCCTTCGCGAACCTCGACGGCGCCTTCGGAGCGGGCTGGTGATGACCGCGGCCCCCCACACCCCCGTGCTGCTCGACCGGGTCGTCGAGCTGCTCACCGAGGCCCCGGACGGACCGATCGTCGATGCCACCCTGGGCGCCGGCGGCCACGCCCGTGCGATCATCGAGGCCCGCCTCGCGCGCTACGGCCACGCCCAGCTGCTGGGACTGGACCGTGACCCCGACGCGCTGGCGCTCGCGACCGCGCGCCTCGCCGACCTCGCGGCCGACCCGCGCGTCGAGGTGACCGTGGTCCGGACCCGGTTCGATGCGCTCGGCGACGTGCTCGACGACGCGGGGATCGCGCACGTCAGCGGCGTGCTGCTCGACCTCGGGATCTCCTCGATGCACGTGGACCGCCCGGAGCGGGGGTTCAGCTTCCGTGCCGACGGCCCGCTCGACATGCGCATGGACCCGACCCTGCCCACCACCGCAGCCGACCTGCTCGACGACCTCGACGAGGTGGAGCTCGCCCAGCTCCTGCAGCGCTACGGGGAGGAGCCGCACGCCCGCCGGATCGCCCGGGCGATCGTGGCTGCCCGGCCGATCACCACCACGGCGGGGCTCGCCGAGGTGGTCCGTGACGCGGTGCCGGCCGCCGCCAAGCGCCGCGCTGGGCACCACCCCGCCACCCGGACCTTCCAGGCGCTCCGGATCGCGGTCAACGCTGAGCTCGAGGCGTTGGAGGCCGTGCTGCCGGTCGCGCTGGAGCGGCTCGGGCCCGGAGGGGTCGCCGTCGTGCTCGCCTACCACAGCCTCGAGGATCGGCTCGTCAAGCGTGCCTTCGCCGCTGCCGCGGCGACCTGCACCTGCCCGCCGGGGCTGCCGGTGTGCGTGTGCGGCACCTCGCCGCTGGTCACCCCGCTCGTCCGCCGACCGGAGCGTCCCGGTCCGGAGGAGATCGCCGCCAACCCCCGTGCCACCGCCGCCCGGCTGCGTGCCGCCCGACGTCTTCCCCAGGAGCACCCGTGAGCGCCGTCACCGCCCCGCTTCGCCCCAGCCGCCGCGCGCCGGTCGAGCCCGCGAGCCATCTGCGCGTGGTCGACCGGCCCGTGCGCCGGCACACGCTCGCCTTCGCCCTGCTGTGGATCGCGGTGCTGGGTACGGCCGTGTTCGGCGCGGTGACCCTCAACGCGCTCGCGGCCGCGGCCTCGGTCGAGGCGCGTGCCCTGGAGTCGCACGTCAGCGAGGCGGAACGGCAGCACGCGCAACTGGTCGCCGACGTCGCCCACCTCGAGGACCCCGCGCGGGTCCGGGCCGCCGCCGAGGCGCTCGGCATGGTCCCCCCGGGTCCGGTGCGGCACCTGTCGCTGGAGCGCTCCCTGCCCGCGGACTCGCTCGTCCCGGCGGCTCGCACCCCGGCCGCCCCCGCCGACCCTCTCAAGCCGCTGCTGTCCGTGGAGCGATGATCGATGGCGCGCCCGAGGAGCACCCACACCGACCGCGGCGACGCCGTGCTGCCCGTCTGCGGTGACCAGCTCGCGGTGCGTCGCATCCGGTGGACGCTCGCGATCTTCCTACTGCTCGTGGCGATCTCCGCCGCCAAGCTCGTCGAGATCCAGGTCGTCGAGGCCGCCGAGCTGGCGGCGATCGGGGAGCGCCAGCGCGCCCGCACCGTCGAGCTTCCCGCGACCCGCGGCCGGCTCTACGACCGGGACGGTGACGTGCTCGCCACCTCGGTGCAGGCCGCGACGATCTACGCCGACCCGCGGGCGTTCCGCAGCTCCGAGACCCCCGACGGGCAGCCGGTGCCACCGGCGGGGGACGCCGGGGCCGTCGCCGCCGCGCTCGCCCCGCTGCTCGGGACCGCCCCGGCAGCCATCACCGATCAGCTCACCGAGGACCGGCACTTCGTCTACCTCGCCCGCCAGGTGCCCTACGAGGTCGGCACGGCCGTGCGCGAGCTCGGCCTGCCCGGCATCGGGGTCCTGACCGAGCCGCACCGGCTCTACCCGGCCGGGTCGCTCGCCGGCCAGGTCGTCGGCTTCACCGACATCGACGGGCAGGGTCTGCAGGGGCTCGAGGCGGTCTACGACCGGGTCCTGGCCGGGACGCCGGGCACCCTGCTGCTCGAGCGGGCCCCCGGGGGCCTGGACATCGCCTCAGGGGTCCGCGAGCTCCTCCCGGCCGAGGTCGGCAGCGACCTGGTCCTCTCCCTCGACCGGGACATCCAGTACGTCGCCGAGCAGGCGGCGGACTCGGCCCTGGAGCGGTTCGACGCGATCGGTGCCAGCATCGTGGTCCTCGAGGTCGCCACCGGCGACGTGCTCGCGATGGCGAGCGCACCCGGCTTCGACCCGAACACCCGCGGGAGCGAGGAGCCCGCCGACCGGCGCAACCGGGCCGTCACGGATCTGTTCGAGCCGGGATCGACGCAGAAGGCCCTGACCTTCGCGGCGGCGATCGAGGAGGGCATCGTCACCCCATCGACGACGATGGAGCTATCCGACTCGATCGAGGTCGCCGGCAGCACGTTCACCGACGCCTACCGGCACGAGCGCTCGATCTGGACGGTCGCGGAGATGATCGAGCGCTCCAGCAACGTCGGCAGCATCCTGGTGGCCGAGGAGCTCGGGGCCGAGCGGCTCGAGGGGTACCTGCGGGCCTTCGGCTACGGCGAGCCGACCGCGCTCGGGTTCCCGGGTGAGCCGGGCGGCCTGCTCCGGCCGCACGAGGAGTGGTGGGGGACCTCCCTGCCGACCATCTCCATCGGTCACGGCGTCGCGGTGTCCCTCGTGCAGCTGGCGACCAGCTACCTGACGCTCGCCAACGACGGCGTCACCATCGACCCACGTCTGGTGCTCGGCACCGTCGGAGAGGACGGTCGGGTCCGCCCGACCCCCGTGACCGGCGGCGAGCAGGTGGTGTCGGCCGGGACCGCCCGGGCCGTGCGAGGGATGCTCGAGGAGGTCATCCACGGCGATCAGGGGACGGGCACCCGTGCCCGCATCGAGGGCTACCGCATGGCGGGCAAGACCGGCACGGCCCGCAAGCCCGCCACCGACCGCGTCGGCTACACCGACGAGTACGTCGGCACCTTCGTCGGCATGGCTCCCGCCGAGGACCCGCAGGTCGTCGTCGCGGTCATGGTGGACGAGCCCTACCCCATCTACGGCGGGGCCACCGCCGCACCGATCGGCGGCGAGGTGATGGAGGCAGCCCTGCACGCGCTGCGCGTCCCCCGTGACGACGCGGGTAGCGATCTGCCCACCGCCGTGCAGGTCGCCGCGGAGCAGCGCGACGAGGTGGCCCGGCGCGCCGAGGAGGAGCAGGAGGAAGCGGCGGCGGGGAGGACCACCGAGGCCGATGGCGCCGCTGGTGACGAGACGACCAGCCCCGCCACCTCCGACGAGCCGGACGAGGCCGCGCCGAGCGCGCCGGGGTGAGGACCCCGGTCCCGGCCAGCCGGGCGCCGCACCTCCACGAGGGGCACCGGGCGCGCCGTTAGGCTTCGCCGCCGGCCCCGCTGTTCCCTCCGACGACCAGGACCTCCGTGAGCGTGACCTTGGCCGAGGTGGCCGCGTCGCTGCCGGCGCCGGCCAGCCTCGTCGGTCCCGGCTCCGGTGCGGACCCCTCGGAGGTCGTGGTCGTCGATGCCACCCACGACAGCCGCCAGGTCGCTGCCGGGTGGTTGTTCTGCGCGGTCCCCGGCGCCCGGACCGACGGCCACGATCACCTCGCTGCGGCGGCGGCGGCCGGGGCCGCGGCCGCGCTGGTGGAACGACCCGTCGACGTCGCGCTCCCACAGCTGCAGGTCCCCAGCGTGCGCGCGGCGATGGGGCCGGCCGCCGCGGCGGTCCACGGCCACCCCAGCCGGCAGCTCACCATCGTCGGAACCACCGGCACGAACGGCAAGACCACGGTGTCCGGCCTGGTCGAGGGCGCCTTCGCGGCGGCCGGCATCGGCACCGGGGTCATCGGCACGCTCGGCGCCCGGATCCACGGTGAGTCGGTCCCCGGCGTGCGCACGACCCCCGAGGGCCCCGACCTGCAACGCCTGCTGCGGCGCATGCACGGGCGCGGCGTGGACGCCGTCGCGGCCGAGGTGTCCAGCCACGGGCTCGAGCTCCACCGCATCGACGGGACCCGGATCGCCGTGGCCGTCTACACCAACCTCAGCCAGGACCACCTCGACTTCCACGGGACCATGGAGCGCTACCTGGCCGCCAAGGCTCGCCTGTTCACGCCGGCGCTGAGCGAGCGCGGGGTGGTGTTCCTGGACGGGCCCTGGGGGTGGCAACTCCTCGAGCAGGTCGCCATCCCGGTCACGACGCTCGGCTGGGCCGATGCCGACGGGCCGCCGCAGGACGTGCGGATCACCGCGCCCGAGGTCGATCTGAGCGGAGGCCGCGCCCACCTGGTGGGCGAGGCGGTCGGCGAGGTCGAGGTCCGGACCCGGCTGCCCGGGCGCTTCAACCTCGCCAACGCCGCGACGGCCCTGCTCGCGGCCGTGCTCGCCGGGGTCGAGGCGCGCCCCGCCGCCGAGGGCATCGCCGCTGCGCCGGGTCCTCGGGGCCGCCTCGAGCGCGTCGAGGTCGGCGCGGGACCGCAGGTGCTCGTGGACTACGCCCACACGCCGGAGGCCGTGACCACCGTGCTCGCCACCGTCCGCGAGTCGCTGCCGGCCGGGGGTCGGCTCCTGCTCGTGCTCGGCTGCGGCGGGGACCGCGACCACAGCAAGCGTGGGCCCATGGGGGCGGCGGCCACGGCCGCAGACGTCGCCGTGCTCACCTCCGACAACCCCCGCAGCGAGGACCCCGAGGCGATCCTCGCGGCGATGGTCACCGGCGCGAGAGCGGCGGTGGAGGCCGGGGCGACCGCGTCGGTCGTGGTGGAGCTCGACCGCCGTCGCGCCATCGGCCTCGCGCTCGCCGAGGCCGGAGCGGATGACGTCGTCCTGATCGCCGGGAAGGGGCACGAGACGGTGCAGGAGCTCGCCGACCGGGTCGCCCCCTTCGACGACCGCGAGGTCGCCGCCGCCTTCCTCACCGGTGCGGAGGAGCGGCCGTGATCGAGCTGACGCTGTCGCAGGTCGCGGCCACGGTTGGAGCCCGGCTGCCGGGTCGTGCTGGCGCGGCGCTGATCGATGCGGTGGCGACCGACTCCCGGGCCGTACCCGCCGGCCGCCCGCTGTTCATCGCGCTCAGGACCGCGCAGGGCGACGGGCACGCGCACGCGGCCGACGCGGTGGCCGCCGGTGCGGTGGCGGTGCTCGCGGAGCGTGAGGTGGCGGTGGAGGTCCCGGTGCTCGAGGTGGCCGACACCTGGGCGGCGCTGCGGGCGCTCGCCACCGAGGTCCG
>JBKHDS010000061.1:0-9057 GCA_046541215.1 Nitriliruptoraceae bacterium | reverse complement strand
TGGTAGGCGGTGGCGGTGTCGAAGGCTCCCCGGCCGAACAGCACGGTCACGAGCTCGGGGCCGACGGCGAGGTAGCCCACCGTCGCCGCCAGCGAGAAGAAGGCGCTGCGTGCGAGCCCGGCATCCAGGCGCGCGGTGAGGGCCCGGCGACCACGGGCATCCAGGGTGGACAGCTCCGGCAGCTCGGCCGCGGCCACGCTCATCCCGAACAGGGCGATCGGGAGCAGGTAGAGCGTCTGCGCGTACCCGAGCACCGCGACCGCGCCGACCGCGAGCAGGGACGCGGCGGCGAGCTCCACCAGGGCGGCGACCTGCAGCGCACCCCGCCCGAGCACGACCGGTCCGAAGGCCCGCAGCACCGCGCGCACCCCGGGCACGCGGCGGTCGAGGGAGACCCGGAGCGTGCCGCGCAGCACACGCCCCACCCGGGGGAGCTGCACGGCCAGCTGCGCGGCCCCCCCGACCACCACGCCGATCCCTGCCGCGACGGCCGGCTCGATCGTGGTGGTCAGGGCGAGGGTGACGACCGTCGCGAGGATGCCGAGGTTCCACAGCACCGGGGCCACGTAGGACAGGAAGAAGCGGCGGTGGGCGTTGAGGACGCCCAGGCACCAGGCCGAGAGCACCATGAAGCCGATGCCGGGGAACATGATGCGCACGAGCAGGACGGTCAGCTCCAGCCGCTGCCCGGTGAAGCCCGGGGTCAGCACCCGCACCAGCGGCCCGGCGAGCGCCACCCCGACCAGGACGAGCACCCCGAGCAGCACGGTGAGCAGGCCGAGGATCGCCCCGGCCAGCCGACCGGCGTCCTCCTCGCGGCCCTCCGCCAGCAGGCGGCTGTAGCTCGGGATGAAGGAGGCGGCGAGCACCCCCTCTCCGAGCAGGTTCTGCAGCAGGTTCGGGATCTTCAGCGCGGCACGGAAGGCGTCGGCGCCGACGTTGGCGCCGAGGAAGAAGGCCAGCACGACGTCCCGCACCAGCCCGGACAGTCGGGAGAGGGCGATCCCGGCCGCGATCAGGCTCGAGTTGCGGCGCATCGCCTGCGTGCCGTCGTCGTCCTCCGGCGGCGGGGTCGGCACGTCGGGCGTGCTCACGCCCAGCGCCGGGGTCGGTCCCGGAGGTGGTCCACCCCGAGCCGCTCGCACCAGTCGAGGAACCGCTCGCGGGGGACACCGGCGTGCGCGAGGCCGTCCCGATCGACCCCGAGCTCGAGGTCGGTGGCCAGGGTCGTGAGCTCCCGGTAGAGCAGCGCGTCCTCGCGCCGCTCGGCGAGGGTGGCCGCGACGCGGGCGGCGCCCCGCACCGGCACGTCCCACTCGGCATGGTCGGGCGGGATGTCGCTGAGGTTCCCGTAGCGCGCGAGCAGGACCGCAGCGATCCGCGCCCCGATCCCGGGAAGACCCGGGATCCCGTCGGCATCGTCACCGACCAGGGCGAGCAGGTCGGGGATGGCGGCCGGCTTCACGCCGAAGCGGTCCTCGATCGCTGCCTCGTCGCGCACCGTGCCACGGGCGCGGTCCACCTGGACGATGTGGCGGCCCCGTACGACCTGCGCGAGGTCCTTGTCGGGGGTGAGCAGGCGGACCTGATCGGAAGCGTCGGCGAGCTGCACGGCGGCGGAGGCGAGCAGGTCGTCGGCCTCCACCTCCACGCCCCGCCAGACGTGGATCCCGAGTGCGGCGACCGCGTCCTCGGCCCCTTCGAGCTGAGCGAGCAGGGCCGCGTCCACGCCCTCGGAGCTCTTGTAGGACGCGAGCCGGTCGTTGCGCCAGCTCTCGATGGGCCGGTCGAAAGCGACGCCGAGGTGGCTGACGGCCTCCTCGTCGTCGGCGAGCAGCGCGAGCAGGCTGCCGACCAGGCCGACCGTCGCCTTCACGTCGCGACCGTCCGGAGCCTGACGAGCCGGGCGCTTGGAGAAGTGGGCGCGGAAGAGCTCGTAGGTCCCGTCCACCAGGTGCACGCGCACCGGTCCACCACCCATGTCCACGCTCCTGCTCGCCGGCCGCACGGTAGTGCACCGCTACCGTGCCCCTGACCCGCTCACAGGGAGGATGTCGTGGGCAGCGAGCCGAGCGCCGCGGCCGACCCTGCCCTCGATCCGTCCACGGCGCGTACGACCCGGCCGCCGCGGCCCCTGCCCCCCTCGGGCTGGGTGTGGCCCGAGCCCACCGACGGTGATGGCCTGGTCGGCTTCGGCGCGGACCTGCTGCCCGCCACCCTCGTCGACGCCTACCGGCAGGGCGTGTTCCCCTGGCCCCACGAGGGGGTGGCGCTGCCGTGGTTCTCGCCGGACCCGCGCGGGGTGCTGCGCCCCGGCGAGATGCACGTCTCCCGCAGCCTCAGGCGCACGCTGCGTCGCAGCGGGTGGACCACCACCGTCGATCGAGCCTGCGCCGAGGTGCTCCGCGCCTGTGCCACCGACCGTCCCGAGGGGACCTGGATCACCGAGCGGATGCAGCGGGCGTACCTCCGTCTGCACGAGCTCGGCTGGGTCCGCAGCATCGAGGTCTGGGACGGCGCGACCCTGGTCGGGGGGCTGTACGGGGTCCAGGTCGGGGGAGTGCTGACCGGGGAGTCGATGTTCCACCGGCGCGATGATGCCTCGAAGGTCGCGATGCTCGACGCCCTCGACCGGCTCAGACGGGCCGGCGGGGTGCTGCTCGACGTGCAGCTGCTCACCGAGCACCTCGTCTCCCTCGGCGCGACGCCGATCCCGCGTGCGGGCTTCCTCGCCCTGCTGCAACGGCACCGCGATGACCCGGTGCGACTCGACGGTGCTCCTAGGCCCGTGACGAGGCTCGTTCCATCGGGCACACTGGCGCGGTGAGGACGCCGAGCCCGGCCTCCCCTCGCCGCGCACCGATCCGGTGCGCCGCCGGACCCGGACCATGTGCAGCGCGGTCCCGGTCACGTCGCCTGCCGGGCTCGCGCCCGGCCGGTGGCTGGAGTCCGCCGAGCTGCCCCGACCACGAGGACCAGACGTGAGCCAGACCACCCCCGACATCCGCCGCCGCTACCCCGGGGAGGACTTCGAGGTCGCCGACCTCAGCCTCGCCGAGTGGGGACGCAAGGAGATCGGCCTCGCCGAGCGTGAGATGCCCGGCCTGATGGCGCTGCGGGAGCGTTTCGCCGACCGCCAGCCGCTGGCCGGTGCCCGCATCGCCGGCTGCCTGCACATGACCGTGCAGACCGCCGTGCTGATCGAGACCTTGCAGGCGCTCGGCGCCTCGGTGCGCTGGTCGTCCTGCAACATCTTCTCCACGCAGGACGAGGCTGCTGCCGCGGTGGCCGCCGCCGGCACCCCGGTGTTCGCCTGGAAGGGTGAGACCGAGGCCGAGTACCTGTGGTGCATCGAGCAGACCCTGACCTGGCCCGACGGGTCGGGCCCGAACCTGCTGCTCGACGACGGCGGGGATCTGACCGCGTTCGTGCACCACGAGCGCACGGAGCTGCTGCCGGACATCCTCGGGGTCTCGGAGGAGACGACGACCGGGATCAAGCAGCTGCGCTCCTGGCAGAAGCGTGGAACGCTGCGGATGCCGGCCATCAACGTCAACGACTCGGTGACCAAGTCGAAGTTCGACAACCTCTACGGCTGCCGTGAGTCGCTCATCGACGGCATCAAGCGCGGCACGGACGTGATGATCGCCGGCAAGGTCGCCATCGTCGCTGGCTACGGCGACGTGGGCAAGGGCTGTGCGCAGGCACTGGACGGCATGGGGGCGACGGTCTACGTGACCGAGATCGACCCGATCAACGCCCTGCAAGCGGCCATGGAGGGCTACCGCGTCGTCACCATCGACGACGTCATCGACCAGGCCGACATCGTCGTCACGGCCACCGGCAACATGGGGGTGGTCACCCACGACCGTGTGCTCGAGATGAAGGACCACGCGATCCTGTGCAACATCGGCCACTTCGACACCGAGATCGAGACCAAGGCGCTGCGTGCCTACGAGTGGACCAACATCAAGCCGCAGGTCGATCTGGTCCACCTCCCCAACGGCAAGGACGTGATCCTGCTCGCCGAGGGGCGGCTGGTGAACCTCGGCAACGCCACCGGCCACAGCTCCTTCGTGATGTCGACCTCCTTCACCAACCAGGTCCTCGCCCAGCTCGAGCTGTGGGAGCACCACGAGGAGTACAAGGACGAGGTCTACGTGCTGCCCAAGCACCTCGACGAGGAGGTGGCGCGGCTCCACCTCGACAAGATCGGCGCCACGCTGACCGTGCTCACCCCCGAGCAGGCGGAGTACCTCGGCGTCGACGTCGACGGCCCGTACAAGGACGACAGCTACCGCTACTGACCAGCGCTGGCGGCCGGTCGCCGACCGGCCGCCAGCCGTCGCGTCCCGGCGTGACCGAGAGCGCCCTTCCCTCGACAGCGTCTGTCGCGTAGCGTTGGTGGTGTTGCTCGCGTGGCGTGGGTTGCCGCCGGATCGGTGCTCACGTCCGAGGCCCGATCTGCCGATACCGCTCCAAGACCGTCCTGACGGTCCCGCGGTGGGGCAGAGGACGACGGACGAGGAGGACACCGTGGCTCGCTTCCCCCGGGGCCGCACGTGGCTCACCGGGCTGGCCGTTGCGGCCGTCGCGCTGGTGGGCGTGACCGCGGCGCTGGCACAGACCGACGAGGAGGCACCGACCGGTTCCTCTCCTGCGGACCTGCAGGCACGGCTCGCGCTGCTCGAGGAGGATCTGCCGGCACGGGTCCCCCCGACCGGGGTCGACCTCGACGAGGAGGAGACCTGGGGGAGCCTGGAGGGGGACGCCACGAGCGTGCGTGCCTCCCTGGACGTGCTGGAACCCGAGCTTCGGCAGCTGTTCATCGACGCCGACGAGGTGGACGGCGACGTCGCCGATGCGGTCGCCGAGGTGGCACGGGGCTGGCTGGACATCTGGACCGGGACCCGCGCCATCGCCGTCGCCGAGAGCGCGGACCTGGCCTTCCCGGTCGACACCGAGGACGACGACGGGGTCGCTACGGGAGCGGACGAGCTGCGCGGGCAGATCGAGACCGGTCTCAACCTGCTGCTCAGCGGACAGGAACGACTCCTCACCGGCTACGGCCTGCTCGAGGAGCTCGGTGAAGCGCCCCTGGAGGAGCAGGTCCTGTTCGACGCCCGTGCACGCGACGCCGCCGACTTCGACGCCGAGATCCGCCCGGCGATCCTCACCCTGCTGTCGCAGCCGTCGGCGTCGGTGCTGGTGACCACCGACCGCTTCGAGACCGACGCGCCCGGCGTGCGCGCCCGCGCGAACAGCATGACGGTGGTGTGCGTCGATCGCGAGGCGCTCGAGGAGCTCGGCGGCGTCGCCACCGACGACGTGCTTGAGCAGCTCGAGGACGACCAACGGATCGATTGTGCAGACCTGCCTGGTGTGGACCGCGACTGAGGGCCCTTGTGGATCCGATCCCGAAACCTCGCGAGCTGCTCGCGCTGCACGACATCACCGCGGAGCTGTTCGACACGCTGAAGGCATGGTTCGAGGTCCCTGACCAGGTGGCGATCTCGCTCGCCGACATCGACAGCGCCATCGAGGAGCTGGGCGATCCGGTGCTGATCGCGGCGATGGCGATGCGCAAGCTGCAGGCCCTACGGTTGCTTGCCCAGCCCGGCGTGCGCACCACCACCGACGTGGTCGTCACGATCGTGCAGGACCTCGACCGCGCGATGCTGCAGGCCCCGGCGATGTGGCTGAAGCGCACCGCGGCGGCTACCGACTGGGATGCGGAGCTCGCGGCCATGGTGGACCAGCAGGATCCGCCCGGTGTCACCTCGTCGGAGCAGGTCGAGGCGGCCGGCCAGGAGACGGGACCACCGGGCGAGGACGAGGTGTCCGGTGACCCGCACGTCAGACGGTTCCGGGAGCTGCATGCCGGCCTGCACCGTGCGCTGCGGTCCGTCGTCGCGGTCAGCGACGGCCAGATCCGGGTGCTGGAGTAGCGTCGGGATGTCGACCCGAAGCAGGGCCGGTGGGCCCCTTGCGTGTCCGCTCTGGCGGTGTCACGCTGCGAGCGCGGCGCGCACCCGTGACCGGGCAGGGGCGCCCTACCTCCGACGCATGTAGTAGCGTCGACCAGCCGGAGCGTGCGTGCGGTGCGCTCCGGGGCCTGGACCCTCCGCACGCGACAGCGAGCCGGCGATGGAGACCCCGCGCCGGCCGACGACAGTGAGAAAGGTCAGCTCCATGAGGATCAGCATGCGCCGCGCGGCGGCCGCCGTGTTCGCCGGCGCGCTCCTGCTCGCCGCCTGTGGCGAGGCACCCGAGGACGAGACCACCGACGAGGTCGAGGAGCCCGAGGGCGAGGACACCGAGGAGGAGGACGAGGTCGAGGACGAGGCTGAGGACGAGGCTGAGGACGACGCCGAGGACGAAGCTGAGGAGGAGACCGAGGAGCCCGACGAGGGCGCCGAGGCTGCCGACTTCCGCGGCTGCCTGGTCACCGACCAGGGTGGCGTGGACGACCAGTCGTTCAACCAGACCGCGTGGGAGGGCATGCAGCGCGCCGAGGAGGAGCTCGGGGTCGAGATCGCCGTCCTCGAGTCGACCTCCGAGTCCGACTTCGAGCCGAACATCCAGGCCTTCGTGGACCAGGAGTGCGACCTGATCGTCACCGTCGGCTTCCTGCTCGGTGAGGCCACCACGGCCGCCGCCGAGGCCAACCCCGACCAGCTGTTCGCGATCGTGGACGAGGCGATCGAGGGCGAGAACCTCCTGGGCCTGACCTTCGCCACCCAGGAGGCGGGCTTCCTGGCTGGCTACGTCGCTGCTGCCATGACGGAGACCGGCACCATCGGGACCTACGGTGGGCTGAACATCCCGCCGGTCACCGTGTTCATGGACGGCTACCTCGCCGGCGCCTCCTACTACAACGAGGAGGCCGGCGCCGACGTCGTCGTCGAGGGCTGGGACGGGACCGACGGCCTGTTCACCGGGAACTTCGAGTCCCAGGACGACGGCCGCAACCTCACCGACACCCTGCTGCAGGCCGGCGCCGACATCATCATGCCGGTCGCAGGACCGGTCGGCCTCGGCACCGCGACCGCGATCCAGGACTTCGGCCAGGGCACGATGATCTGGGTCGACACCGACGGGTACGAGTCCACCCAGTTCGGTGACCTCATGCTGACCTCGGTGATGAAGAACATGGACGTCGCGGTCTACGACGCCATGGCTGCCGCGGTCGACGGCACCTTCGAGGGCGGCATCTACGTCGGTGACCTCGAGAACGAGGGTGTGGCCATCGCGCCGTTCCATGACTACGAGGACGAGGTCCCGGACGAGGTCAAGGACGCGATCCCGACCCTGACCGAGGGCATCATCGACGGCGAGATCTCGGTCGACCCCGCGGACTACTGAGCCGTACCCGTCGCCGATCGTGAGGGGCGCCCTGCGGGGCGCCCCTCCGCTCGTCCAGCGCGCGGGGCCGAGGTGTTCCGCTCCTTTGCGAGCGCGGACTAGCGTGCGGGGACGGTGGCCATCCGGACGGGTGCCGTGAGGCCAGGACGCCGGTGCGAGCGCCGGCAGCGAGGAGCAGCAGGTGAAGCTCGAGCTTCGTGGGATCACCAAACGCTTCCCCGGAGTGGTCGCCAACGACCGCGTCGACCTCACGGTCACCTCCGGTGAGGTGCACGGGTTGCTGGGTGAGAACGGTGCGGGCAAGTCCACCCTGATGAACATCCTCTACGGGCTGTACCGCGCCGATGAGGGGGAGATCCTCATCGACGGGACGCGGCTGGAGCTCGAGGACCCCGGTGATGCGATCGCAGCGGGCATCGGCATGGTGCACCAGCACTTCATGCTCGTCCCCGTCTTCACCGTGGCTGAGAACATCGTGCTCGGCGTCGAGCAGGTGACCGGGCTCGGGCGCCTCGACCGGGCACGGGCCTCCAAGGAGGTCGCGGAGCTCGCGGATCGCTCCGGCCTGCCGGTCGACCCCGACGCGGTCGTGGAGGACCTGCCGGTCGGGCTCCAGCAGCGCGTCGAGATCCTCAAGGCGCTGTACCGCGATGCGCGCCTGCTCATCCTCGACGAGCCGACCGCGGTGCTGACCCCGCAGGAGGCCGACGATCTGTTCGAGGCGATCCGGGCCTTCACGGCTGAGGGTCGCTCGGTGATCTTCATCTCCCACAAGCTGCGCGAGCACCGCGCGATCGCGGACCGCATCAGCGTCCTGCGCCGCGGCAGGATCGTCGGGACCGCCGATCCGCGTTCCGCGAGCGAGCAGGACCTCGCCAACCTCATGGTCGGTCGCCCGGTCGAGTTGGTCGTGGACAAGCCGGCGGCAGCTCCCGGCGAGCCGGTGCTGGAGATCAGGGGCCTGCGGGTGGACAACGCGGTCGGCACCCCGGTGGTCTCCGACCTCGACCTGACGATCCGCCGGGGGGAGATCGTCGCCGTCGCCGGGGTCGAGGGCAACGGCCAGACACCGCTGGTGCGCGCCGTCACGGGGCTCGACGAGATCGCAGCGGGCTCGGTCTCGGTCGGCGGACGCGACGTCGGCGGTGCCACGCGCAAGCAGGTGCTGCGCGACGGCGTCGGCCACGTCCCCGATGACCGCAACAAGGAGGGCCTGGTCGGCGACTTCTCCGTCGCGCACAACCTCGTCCTCAACCTCTGGGACGCCGAGCCCTACGCCAAGCGGGGGACCCTGCAGTTCACGACCATCAACGCGCACGCCGAGGAGCTGGTCCGCTCCTTCGACATCCGCACGCCCAGCGTGGCGACCCCGGCCGGGAGCCTCTCCGGCGGCAACCAGCAGAAGGTCGTCGTCGCCCGTGAGTTCGACCGGCCCATCGACCTGCTCGTCGCCGCCCAGCCCACCCGCGGTGTGGACGTCGGCTCCATCGAGTACATCCACACCCAGCTCGTCGCCAAGCGTGATGAGGGCACGGCGGTGCTGCTGGTCTCCTCCGAGCTCGACGAGGTGCTCGCGCTGGCCGACCGGGTCGCGGTCATGTACCACGGCCGGCTCGTGGGTCCCTTCGACATGCCGATCAGCAAGGAAGCGGTCGGACGCATGATGGCCGGCGCCGACCCCGCCGACGTGCT
>JBKHDS010000060.1:0-9176 GCA_046541215.1 Nitriliruptoraceae bacterium | reverse complement strand
GCCTTCGCCACCGGTGATCGTCACCCCGGTGCCGGCATTGCAATGCATGACCCGCGCGCCGATCTCCGCTTTGTTGGTGGCGTCCGGGTCGTCTCCGGCATCCTTGATGACGGTGCACACGGCAATGCAGTCCGATATCCGGCATTCCCGGATGTCAATGGACCAGGTCTCACCGTTGAGCAGCCGAATATCGACCGCATGCGGCGCCGGTTTGCCCAGCAGGACCATGGTCGCCGCCCTGGCGGCCGAGCTGCCGGTGCCCGTGATCGCCGAGGGCCGCTACCGGACGGCCGAGCAGGTGCGTGCGGCTCTGGCAGCGGGCGCGTGGGCGGTGGTCGTGGGCACCGCCATCACCCGGCCCCAGATCATCACCCGTACGCTCATCGACGCGGTCCGGGCCACCTCGACACCGCCCGACCAGGAGCCGCAGTGAGCCGGATCGAGGTCGTCACCCACGTCCACTGGGACCGGGAGTGGTACCGCACCTTCGAAGGCTTCCGGGCACGGCTGGTGGAGCTCGTGGATGCCGTGCTCGATCAGCTCGAGTCCGGGCAGTTGCCCGCCTTCCTGCTCGACGGCCAGACCAGCGTCGTCGACGACTACCTCGCCGTGCGCCCCGGACAGGCGGACCGTGTCGCCGCCCACGTCGCCGCCGGTCGCCTGCGGATCGGGCCGTGGTACGTGCTGGCCGACATGACCCTGGTCTCGACCGAGGCCCTGATCCGCAACCTCGCCTGGGGCACCCGCCGGGCAGCGGAGCTGGGCGGCCGGACCGACGTGGGCTACTGCCCGGACATGTTCGGACACCCGCCGGAGCTGCCCACCCTGCTGACCGGCTTCGGCATCACGAGCGCGCTCGTGTGGCGGGGTGCGGATCCGGCGGTGCCGGTGTTCCGGTGGCGTGCCCCCGACGGTGCCGAGGTCACCACCCTGCGCAGCCGCTACTACGAGCCCGAGGTGCTGTGGGAGCCCGCCGGCGCCACCGAGCGGCTCGAGGGCTGGCTGGCCGACCGGCGTGCCGAGCTGCCGGAGGGTCCCTGGCTGTTGCTCAACGGTGGGGACCATCTCGCCCCACGGGACCTGCGAGACCGCCTGGCGCAGCTACCGCAGGAGCCCCCGGTGGTGCCGACGAGCCTCGAGGAGCACCTGGCCCGCCTGGACCGTCCCGACCTGCCCACCGTGACCGGGGCGCTGCGCCGCCCCGGCGTGGGCGGGGCGTTCCTGCTGGCCGGCGTGCTGTCGATCCGGCCGGAACTCAAGCGCACGAACGCTGCGGCGCAGGCGCTGCTCGAAGGGCTCGCCGAGCCCCTGGTGGCGCAGGCGCTGGCCACCGTCCCACCCCACGGCCAGGCCACGGAACTACCTGGTGACACGACCCTGCGCGGACTGCTCGAGACCGCCTGGAAGCAGGTGCTCCTCGGGCACCCCCACGACTCGGTGTGCGGCTGCGCGACCGATCAGGTCGCCGCCGACACGCTGCGTCGCTACCAGCGGGGCCAGGAGGTCGGTCACCAGGTCGTCGAGCGCGCCGCGGCCCGTCTCGGCCTGCCCGTCGCCCACCGTGCCATCAGCAGCGACCTGCCCGCTCCGGAGCTCGGCGCGACGGAGCCCGGCCGGGTACACCTCGCGGTGCTGAACCCGCTCGGCAGCCCGCGGGGCGGCAGCATCGACCTCGAGGTGCTGCTCGACGCGGAGCACGAGCCGCAGCGCGTGCGCACCCGCGACGGTGCGTGGCTGCCGCTGGAGGCGACGCCGGGCCCGGTCAGCGACGACATGGTCACCGACATCGCGACACCCCCGAGGTGGGGCCGGCTGCGCCGCTGGCGGGTGCGCAGCGTCGTGCCCGAGGTGCCGGCGAGCGGGTGGTCCTGCCTCGTGCTCGAGGTCGGCCAGCGGGAGGTGACCCCGGGCGGCGGGACCGACACACCCACTCCCCCCCGACCGGCGTCTGGCGTCAGCGTCGACCGCGGTCAGCGGATCGGCAACCAGCGCTTCGAGGTGGAGGTGGAGCCGACCGGCACCCTGTCGGTGACCGACCGCGCCACCGGCCGTCGGCTCGGCGGGCTCGCGCGGCTGCGCGACGGCGGAGAGCGGGGTGACACCTACAACCACGACGCGCCACGGGAGGACGAGCTCGTCGACCTCGAGCTCGTCGAGGTGGAGCGGCGACGCAGCGAGGTCGGTGAGGAACTGCACCTCAGCCTGGCGGCGGAGCTTCCCGCCCGGCTGGACGGCCCCGCTCGCGACCGTCGCAGCGCCGAGCGTGTGCCCTGCACGGCGGCGTTGACGGTCCGGCTGACGCCAGGTGCTGACACGATCGAGCTCGACGTCCAGGTGGACACCGTGGCCGAGGACCACCGCCTGCGGCTCCACCTGCCCACGGGCACCGACGAGGCGGGCTTCGATACCGACGCCGGCATCGCCTGGCAGCGCCACGCCGTGCCGAGCGCGTCACCCGCACTCCCCCGCGAGCAGGGCGCCGAGGCGGACCCCGCGACGCAACCGGCCCACCGCTTCGTGGCAACCGGCACCGGACCGCAGCGGGTGGCGGCGCTGCTGTCCGGCCTCCACGAGGTCGCGGCACAGCGCACCCCGACGGGCGTCGAACTGGTGGTGACGCTGCTGCGCGCCGTCGGCCAGCTCGGCTACCACGACCTGCGAACCCGCACGATGGGCGCGGGCCCGCCCGTGGCCACGCCCGCGGCACAGGCCCCCGGGGCGCACCGGTTCCGGCTCGGACTCCGGTTCGGTGACGACGATGCGACGCTCACCACCGCGGCCTGGGGTTGGCGGACCCCCCTGCACACCCTGGTCCTGTCCGGCGAGCCGGCACAGCCGGTCCACCACGGCATCGAGGTGGCGGGGGCGCAACTGTCGGCCTGGCTGCCGGCCCAGGACGGCGTCGGCTGGATCGTCCGCATCGCCAACCCCACCACCAGGACCGTGGCGGCGACCGTGCGGCTGCCCGTGGCTGCACAGGTCACCCGGGTCCGTCTGGACGAGACGCCCGTGCCGGGCGCGGACGGATCCCCGGAGCCGCCACGGTGGCTCGCCACGGGGACCCCGCTCAGCGCCGAGCTCGCTCCGGCCGGGCTGGTGACCTGGCGGGTCGTGCCGGACGGCGCGTAGGACGCCGCCGGGTCCGGTCAGGCCGACCAGCCCCGTCGCTCCAGCGCCGCGTCGGTCAGGGAACGCCCGGAGTCGACGAGGACGCGTGCCAGCTGCGGCTCGAAGTCGAGCAGATCGCCGAGCCCCACGATCGGGGTGTCGGGCAGGACCGTCAGCATCTCCACGATGCCGTCGCCGCCGCCGCCGTCCCCGTCGACCTGGTCGTCGGCATGTGCGGCGGTCCGGACGTCCTGGACCACCGCGTCGCGCAGCACGTGCGCGATCGCGAGCGAGATGACGTCACCGAGGTTCTTCGGAGGCCGCGACGGCGGGTCAGCCGGCACGGTACCGACGACGAGCATCCGATCGGGGTCGTGGGCGAGCGCGCCCGTCACCGGGGTGTTCTGCGACAGCACGCCGTCCCAGAACTGCCTGCCGTCGATCTCGATCGGCTGGAACAGCCCCGGGATCGCGGACGAGGCGAGGAGGTGGTCGACGGTGAGGTCGGTGACGATCGTCTCCGCAGGATCACGGCCGCGTATGGAGATGCTCGGGCGGTTGGCGAACCGGACGGGCTGGCCGGTGTCGACCTCGACGGCTGACAGCACCAGTGTCCGGTCCGCCTCGATCGGCAGCGCTTCGCCGCCCAGCTCCTCGACGAGCAGTGCGCGCAGCGGGCCGAGCTGGAACAGCCACGTCCACCCGAAGAGGTGGAGCAGCCCGTCGACCCAGGTCGGTCGGCCGCCGAGCAGCTCACGAGGGTCCATGATCAGGCCCGACGGTGCGAGCAGGCGGTGCAGATCCATGCGGGGACGCATGATGTATCGCGACTGGAGCGAGCACCACAGCTCCGTGATACGGGCTGCCGACCAGCCACACGCGAGCGCTGCGCCCGTGATCCCACCTGCCGAGGTACCTGAGAGCACGGTCGGACGGATGCCCTTGGCCTCCAGCGCTTGGGCGACGCCTGCCTCGAAGGCGCCGCGGGCACCCCCGCCCGAGAGGACGAGTGCGGTGGTCTGGGCGCGGGGCGACCTCGGTGACATGGGGGCCAGTGTGGCACATCGTCGAGGCCCACTGTCCGCAAGCACCCGGATCGGGCGGGCGTGGCGACCGTCGACGGCCTACGGTCGACGACGTGCTGCCCGTCGATCGCACAGCGCACCGTGTCCTCTCACCGCTCGGCCCTGTTCGTCCTCAACCCGGCCGCCGGGACCCACGATCCCGACGACACCGAGTCCGCGGTCGTCGACCGGCTCCGCAACGGCGGTGTCGAGGTCGAGGTGCGCCGGACGGAGGGTGAGGGCGACGCACGCCGCTGGGCGCAGGAGGCAGCCGGCGGAGGCGACGTCGACCTCGTGGTCGTCGCGGGAGGGGACGGCACGGTTCGCGAGGTGGTGTCGGGCGTCGTGGCCGGCGGGGGTGACGTGGCTGTCGCCATCGTTCCGCTCGGCACCGCGGACCTCCTGGCGCGTGCGCTCGGTGTCCCCGTGGGTGACCTGGGCGCGGCGGCCGATGTCGCCGTCGACGGCGAGGGACGGAGCATCGACGTCATCGATGTCGTCGGGAGGGGCGAGCACGCGGTCGTCATGGTCGATGCCGGTTTCGACGCGCAGCTGGTGCGCGACTCCGACCGTGGCAGCAAGAACGCGCTCGGCCCCTTCGCCTACGTCGCTTCGGGGGTCCAGAACCTCTTCGATCTCCAGCAGGTCGAACTGGAGCTCGAGCTCGACGGCGAGGTGCGGCGCATGGACGGCCACACCGTGCTGTGCCTGAACATCGGGCGCATCGGCGACACCTTCGTCGTCGACGAGACGATCGAGCCGGACGATGGCTCGCTCCACGTCGGTGTCGTGACCGACCCGGGCGCCGCCGGTGCCGTGGTGACCGCACTGACGATGGCCACTGGCGACCGCGAGAAGCATGCCGACGTGGTGTGGTCGACCTGCAGGAGGGTGAGGGTCACCGCCACACCGCCACTCGAGGTGCAGGTGGACGGCGATCCCGCGGGCGAGACCCCGTTCGAGCTCGCGCTCCTGCCCGGCGCCGTGACGGTCCTCGTCCCGACGGCAGAGGATCAGCCGACTGCCGCGAGCGGGTGAGGGGCGTGGCTCGGGGCGCTGGCGGGCGAGCCGGGTGCAACGCGGCGGCGTCGGGTCAGGTGGTGGGGCCACGACCCGATGCCATCCCCTCGGCGACCCCGATGAGCAGCACGGCGGCGATCACGGCCACGATGAAGCCGAGGACGTTCAGCTCGAAGATGTCGCCCGTGCCGAGCAGGCTGGCGACGACCCCGCCGATGACGGAACCGACGATCCCGAGCAGCAGCGTCATCAGCAGGCTGAGGTTCTGCTTGCCCGGCCGGAACAGCCGCGCGAGCGCCCCGATGATCAGACCGGCGACCAAGAACCCGATGATGCCCATGTGATCGCCTCCGTCGTCGTGAGACGTCGCTCGTCAGCGGTCTCGTTCGCGATGGTGTCCGTGTCGGCATTGTCGTGTGACACGAAGCCCTTCGCGGCCCGTACGGCCAGTGTCCGTCAAGGCCGCTCGACGGCGCGCCGGGGTCGAGCCCTGGGCCGACGACCTGTTCGAGCGACGAGGAGGACTGACGGTGAGCGTGGCGTTCGCGCAGTGAGGGTGCTGGGCCTGACCGTCCCATCGGTCCGGTCATGAGAAGCGGCCGGTGCCGCGCTCCTTCAAGACGCGTGACAGCCGCTGCTGGGCGTCGCTCCGGCGTGCGGCTGTCAGCGGCCGGTCGACCGCACCGACGGTGACGATGACGGCATGGCCGGTGACGGCGACCTGGACGACGTCGCCGTCGACCGCACCGTCAGGCAGGTCCGTTGCGGCCACCTCGTGACGGTCGCCGTCCGGGCCGACGAGCAGCACGGCGATGTCACCTTCGATGCGGTCGATGACGGCCCGGTCTTGAGGCAGGTCAGCTGGCACACGCCACTCCTTGGCTGATGATGTCAGCGATGCGGGCCGGCCCGATCCCGTCGATCGCGGTCAGCGATTCCACGCTAGGGAACGGCCGGTCGGAGACGATCGCGTCGGCACGGACCGGTCCGATGTGGATGATCCGCTGGAGTTCGTCGATCGTGGCGACGTTGACATCGACCTGGCCCGGCGAGCAGCCATCGCTCTCGGACTCGGATGGTGGCGCTGTCTCGGCGCCGGCCGGGTCGTCACCCGGGTCCGGTTCGGCGACGTCCGGCTCGCCGCTGTCGCCCGCTGCCGCACGGCCGTCCCGTTCGACGCCCACCTCGATCGTGGTGCCGTCGGTGGTGACCACCACGGTGCCGTTGACGTCGGTCCCGTACACCTCGGTCCCGCGGGCAGCGAGCCGGTCGAGCACCTCAGCATCGGGATGCCCGAAGCTGTTCCCCGCCCCGGCCGCGTACACCGCGATGGCCGGGTCCACCGCCTCCAGGAACGCCGAGGTCGTGGAGGTGGCCGAGCCGTGGTGGCCGGCGAGGTACACCTCGGCGTCGAGCCGGTCGGCATGGTCATGCACCATGCGGGCCTCGACCCCGGCCTCGGCGTCGCCGGTGAACAGGAACCGGACCTCGCCGTAGGTGATGCGAGCCGCCAACGACGTGTCGTTGAGGTTGTCGGACCGGGCTTCGGTGTCGGTCGGGGCGACGAACTCGACCTCGAACGGACCGACCTCGGTCCTGTCGCCGGCACGCGGCTCGGCGTAGGCCGCGCCGGAGATCTCGAGGGCATCCAGGGCCCGCTGGAAGGTCTGGGAGGTCGTGACGGCCCCGGACCACCACACCTCTGCGACCGGGAAGGTGTCGAGCACAGCAGGGAACTGGCCGATGTGGTCAGCGTGCGGATGGGTGGTGACGACCACATCGAGCTCGTCGATCCCCGCGGCGCGCAGGTACCGCGCCACCTCGTCGCGGCGCCAGTCGCCCTGATCGATCAACATCGTCGCCGCATCATGGTGCAGCAGGGTCGCGTTGGCCTGCCCGACGTCGATGTAGTGGACCTCGAGCGTCCCCTCCACCGACGGCGCGTCACCCGGACCGGTCTCGCCACCGGCCGCCGGGCTCTGGTCCTCCTCGCCGGCCCGCCCCCCGTCCGGATCGGCCGCAGGCTCCTCGTCCTGCTCGGCAGCCCGCCCCTTGTCCCGATCGTCCTGCTCAGCAGCGGACTCCTGGCCCTCATCGGCAACGGCATCCCCGACGCGTTCCTCGACCGAGCCCGGCTCCTTGCCGGTCGTTGGGACCGCGGGCTCGCCGGTCGACGACGCCTCGCCACACCCGGCGATGAGCAACGACAGCGCCACCAGAGCAGCTATTGCGGAACGGACAGCACCCATGGTCTTTCCCGCCGGTGGACTGACACCCACGGTGCCTATCGGCAGCAGGAACGCGAACATCAGGAATCGAGCTACGTCGCGTCGAGCACGAGGCGCAACGGTCGAGCAGGGCTCCGAGCAGCGAGGTCTTCCCTGCCCCGGCTGCGGCACACACCAGCGAGACCGGGGCGGGCTCCACCGTCAACCTGTCGCGCGACCGAGGACGGGGAACGAGCAGCGACCGCTCCGTCGCCGGCCACGGACGGCCGGAAGCAGCCTGCGTGCCGGCCATCGCTGGCGGCGGCCACGTCGGACCCCCGCGACTACCGTCTCCGGCAGGTGCGACGCCCCGTGTCCGACACACTGGGAAGACCCCGCGGAGAAGCCCCGCTCCCGACGCGAAGCCGGTGACGCGCACCAGACGCTAGATCCTGACCGCGGCCGTGACCGAGGTCGGCCAGAAGAGGGGGCGCACCACATGCGATGGCATGCCGTGACGCGCCACCTGGCGACCCTGGTCGGCACCGGGATGATCCTGCTGTTCTTCTCCGAGTTCTTCTTCCTGAACGAGACCCCGGTCGCCACGGTCGTCGGGCTGCTGGGTGAACGCGACGTGCTGGGCCTGGCCGCCGCGCTCGGCGAGTTCGTGCTGTTCTACACCCTGTTCGCGTACGCGCTGCTCGGCAGCCTGCAGTGGTTCTCCGTACGCACGATCACCGACCTTTTCCTCGTCGGCGCGCTCGTGGGCTGGGCGATCGAAGGGATCATCATCCCGCTGGTGTACGAAGCGGTGCCTGTCTCGATCGTCTGGCCCAGCGTCGCCTGGCACAGCCTCGTCGATGTGCTGCTCGGCTGGTACCTGCTGCGTCGGCTGATGCGAAGCGACCGGGGGTGGCGTGCGGTCGTCGCTTTCGCGCTGGCCGGTATCGCCTGGGGCGCGTGGGCGACATGGCTGTGGACCGACCCTGAGCGGTTGCAGCCGCTCGAGCCCGGCGCGTTCGCCGCCTACGCGGCCACTACCTCGACGTTGTGGATCCTCGGCATGGCGCTGGTCGATCAGGCGGGGACGACCTCGCTGCGCGTGAGCAGGTGGGAGGCGCGGACCTGGTTGGTCCTCGGTGGTGCCTCGGCGGTGTTCATGGCGGCGTCCGCCCTGCCGCTGTCGCTCGCCATCGTGCCCTTCCTGTGGTTGACGATCCGGGCGCTACGGCGGCCGACCGACACCATCGGCGAGGAGCTCGTCACACACCTGACGGCACGACCCCCCTGGCCCCGGTACCTCGCGGCGGCCGTGACGCCCACGGCTGCCATCGCGGTCTACGCGCTGCTGTACGCACGCCAGTGGGCCGTGCCGAGCGAGGACGTCGTGGTCATGCTGCTGCTGGTTGGGAGCGTGTGGTTGCTGGTCGCGTGGCGGCGGGCCTTCCGGCGCACCGATGGGCCGGCGGCGGCGCACGAGCAGCCGGGGTGACCTCGGACCGCTCGACCTCGACGTCCGACCTCGCGAGGGTCGGTCGTTGCCAGGCCCGGACGTCGTGCACCGCATCGCGCGTCACGATCACCACCGAGCGCAGCGTGCCGCTGAACCGGTGAGCCACACCTCTTTCGATCTCGGACTTCTTCAGCTCTACCTGTTCTCTTTGGATCATGTACGCGTTATCCGACATGGATCCGATTCGCTACCTTCGTTCTGCGTTCTGCATGCGCGACGCCTTCGGCCGGTGTGGATGGGCGCCGTGTCGCATCGACCACGTCC
>JBKHDS010000059.1:0-9181 GCA_046541215.1 Nitriliruptoraceae bacterium | reverse complement strand
ACTGCGAGGTGATCGTCGCCCACCCGGTCATCGGGGCGGAGGCGGGACACCGCACGACCGGTGGCCCCGGAGAGCTCGCGATGCTCGAGCTGCTGCTGGTGGCGCTGCTCGAGGCTGGGCTGTCGCGGGAGCGCGTGGTGCGCTACTACTCCCTGCTCGCGGGGTACGCGGCCTCGATGGCAGCAGCGGCCGCCGCCTACCGGCTGCATGACGATCGCGTCCAGCTACCCGCGGACCGTATCTGGGTCGGGACGCAGGGCCTGCTCGACCCGATCCGCTACCCGACCGCGATCGAGCTACGCGATGATCTCGCCGCACTGCGTACCGATGACGTGTTCCTCTCGGGCTTCGAGCTACTGCTCGACGCCGTCGACACGACCGTCCTCCGAAGGTAGGAGCCGGCCCCGGGCTCCGAGTCGATGTTGACATCGTCGTTGACAGCGGAGCCCACCGTGGGGTCTCATGAGAACTCCGATGGCGCCACGGACGCCCGGCGGTGACCTTCGGCGACGTGGGTGTTGTCGGTCTACAGGAGCGAATGGACCCGCTCATGCTGCTCGATCCTTCCCGCGACCCCACGGGCTCGCGATCCGCTACCGGGTCGTCGGTGCGGCGTGGCTCTGCGCTCACGGCCGGTGCTCCCAAGGAGACGGACCGGTGACGGGTACGAGCGCGGTCGATCTGCCGGGGCGACCCACGGACCAGCCCGACACCCCCCACGGCGCGAGTTCGGAAACCGTGCCGCCGCCAGCGGACCCTCCCTCGGTCGACGAGCAGTGGAGCGCCCCCCGTTCGTTCGTCCTGCCCGGGGTCTGGGGTGGGCTCCTGCTCGCCTGGGCGTCGTTCACCCCCTCGCTGCTGCCGCGAGGCCCCATCACGCAGGGCATCATCGCCGGGATCAGCGCGGCGATCGGCTACGGCGTAGGGGTGCTCGTCGCCTTCATCTGGCGGGGTCTCGTCGACCGTGAGGCACGGGATGGCGGACGCTCCCTGTGGATCGTGACCGGTCTGATCGGTTCGCTGGGGACGGGCATGGCGCTCGTCCTGGGTCGGATCTGGCAAGGCCGGATCCAGGAGTTGATGGGGGCCACCACGGCTGATCCGGGCTGGCGGGTGGCCCTCACGCTGATCCTCGGCATCGGCGTGTTCCTGGTGCTGTTGCTCGCAGCCCGCTCCGTTCGCTGGGTGGGCCGTCGGCTCGCGTCGGTCCTGTCGCGACGCCTCGGTTCGCGGGCGGCGGTGGTGCTCGCCTGGTTGCTGGTGGCGCTCGGCGCCTCCTTGCTCGTCTCGGGGGTGCTCGTCGACGGGTTCGTGGGTGCGGCGGATCGCGTCTTCTCCGTGCGGGACACCACGACGGCCGATGGCGTCGAGCCCACGGCCAGCACGGTCCGTTCCGGCGGCCCGGGGTCGCTGATCGAGTGGGACAGCCTCGGGCGCCAGGGACGGACCTTCGTCTCCGGAGGCCCGGACCTCGATGAACTGGCTTCGTTCGCATTCGGGCAGGTGCAGGAGCCGGTGCGGGTGTACGCGGGCATGGCCACCGCTTCCGACGTCGAGGAACGTGCCCAACGCGCGGTCGATGACCTGGAGCGCGCCGGGGGCTTCGACCGGAGCCGTCTGATGGTGGCGACGACGACGGGGACGGGCTGGCTCGATCCAGGGACGATGGCTGCCTTCGAGTACCTCGCGGAGGGGGACTCGGCCATCATCACGATGCAGTACTCCTACCTGCCGTCCTGGCTCTCCTACCTCGTCGATCAGGTGCGTGCGAGGCAGGCGGGTCGGGAGCTGTTCGACGCCGTCTACGAGCGGTGGTCAGCGCTCCCAGCGGACGCTCGTCCCGAGCTGTACGTCTTCGGGGAGAGCCTCGGGTCCTTCGGCGCGGAGGCGGCGTTCAGCGGGGAGTTCGATCTGCGCAACCGGACCTCGGGGGCCCTGTTCGTGGGTCCCCCCGGCTTCAACCAGTTGCACCGCGAGTTCACCCAAGGACGCGATCCGGGCAGCCCGCAGATCACGCCGGTCTACCGCAACGGGCGCACCGTCCGGTTCTCCGATGGCACGGTGGACAGCGTGGCGACGTTGGAGGCGCCATGGGAGGGGTCTCGGGTGCTGTACATCCAGCACCCCTCCGATCCGATCGTCTGGTGGGACACCGACCTGATCCTGCGGCGACCGGACTGGCTCGCGGAGCCGCGCGGCCGGGATGTGCTCGACAGCATGCGCTGGATCCCCTTCGTCACCTTCTGGCAGGTCACGGGCGACCTCCCCTTCGCGGTCGACGCCCCTGACGGCCACGGGCATCGCTACAACGTCGCATCCGTCGATGCCTGGGCCGCTCTCCTCGAGCCGTCGGGTTGGACGCAGGAGCGGGCCGACCGGCTCCGGCGGCTGGTGGCGAGGTGAGCCCGGGCGGTCACCGCGCTGCCGCGGCCAGCAACCCCAGGGCGTTCGTAGCCCAGTGCGCGAGGCACGGCGCGAGGAGGCTGTCCGAACGTAGGCGCAGCCAGGCGAAGATGATGCCAGCCAGGAACGTGACCAGCACGGCTCCGAGCACGCCGCCGAGACCCACCAGCGAGGCCGGGTCGACGTCGTTGAGGCGCAGCCCCGTGATGGTCGGTGCGACGTGCCAGAGCCCGAACACGGCGCTGTTCGCCACCACCGCCGGGGTGGGCGGCATCCGCTCGAGCAGGAGCGCGAGCCCAACGCCCCGGAAGAGCACCTCCTCGAAGAGCACCGTGCCGACGGGGATGCGCACGAGCACCGCGAACACCAGCGATCCGGTCGTGAGATCGGCCCGACGGTCACCGAGCAACGCCTGTACGAGACCGATCTGGTCGGCCAGTGCAACGGCGAGGAGGAGCGCCGCCGCCACGACCGCGATGGCCACGACCCCCGCGGCCAGTCCGCTGCGCGCGGTGTCGGCCGTCAGGCCCAGCGCGCGAGGAGGCAGCCCGACCCGCCCGGCGAGTGCCACGAGCCCCAACGTCAGCAGGAGGTTTCGGGCGACGTAGCCGGTGTCGCCGAGCACCAGGTTGGCGAAGAGGCTCCACGCGAACGTGCCCGCCGCCCACACCAGGATCGCCATGGTCGGGAGCCTAGGCGGTTCGGCCCTGCGGACCCGTGACCGCCCCCGTGAGGGACCGCTGCGCTCGGCAGCGGTGCGCGGGAACGCGTCACGCGGCCAGGTTCGGCGGAGCGGCGCTGACCGCGACGGCGTCGGGTGCTCGGCGCAGGCGGTCGAGGTCGGTGTCCCCGGTCGCGAGGGCGACCAGGGCCTCGACCAGACGCGTCAGCTGCCGTACGAGGTCCGGGTCGCGCAGGCCACCGTCGCGGTCGAAGGCACGGTCGGCGTCCGGGACGGGCAGCTCGAGGGGCACGACGCGGGCCCCGATCCGGTCGGCGATACGACGGGTCTCGGCCTGTGCCCACGCCGCTCCGAACCGACTCGGGCTCGCACCGACGACGGCGAGCGGCTTCGCGGCGAGCACGGCGTCGCCGGCGGGACGGGAGGCCCAGTCGAGCGCGTTCTTCAACACGCCCGTCAGCGAGCCGTTGTACTCCGGGCTCGCGATCAGGATCGCATCCGCGTCGCTGATCTCGCGGTGGAAGGCTCGGACCGTCTCGGGGAGCGGCCCGGACTCCAGCTCCTCGTTGAACAGAGGGAGCTCACCGACCCGCGAGGAGATCTCGAGCACGGGTCCCGCGGGCAGGAGCTGGCCCGCGGCCGCGAGGAGGCGGCGGTTGCGTGACGCGGACCGCAGGCTGCCGCAGAGTGCGAGGATGACCATCAGGGTTCCTGGCATCGGCTTCACGGGCGGTTCGGAGGCGCACCCTGACCGGACGGGGCCGTCGGCCGGCCGTTCGGCGGGCCGCGGACCCTTCAGTCCCCGCGGAAGCGGTCGGTTCGCCACGCCCACAGCGCGCCGATGAGCTCCTGGCTGCGGTGTCGCAGGACCGCGCGGTCGTCGGGCGGTTCCGCGTGACCGCGGCGGTGTCCGGCCACGAGACGGGTCGCTTCCTCGTGGAGGAGCTGGTGTCGCTGGTCGATGTCACCGAGCTCGCGAGCCCGGAACTCGTCGCGCTCACGCAGCAGCCACCGGCCGAGCCGGCAGGTGTTGCGATCCACCGGCGGTGTCACCACATCCTCGTCGTCCAGGAACGACTCCACGGTCTGGAGCCAGATGCGGTGCTCGAGTTCAGCGATGAGCCCGGGAACACGGTCCTCTGGCAGCACCCTCGCGGTGTGCCAGGAACGCGGCGGCGTCCACGTCTCCCGCCAGTGAGCGAGGTCGGTCGCCGGCATCGGTCGTGCGATGCCGAAGCCCTGTGCCCGGTCGCACCCGAGCTCCAGCAGGACGCGACCGTGCTCCTCGCTCTCGACACCCTCGCCGAGCACGGTGCGGTTGAAGCTGCGGCACAGGGCCACGATGCTCTCGATGATGACCGCGTGCTGCGGATCGTCCAGGACCTGTATCACGAAGCTTCGGTCGATCTTGATCACGTCCGCGGGGAGTTGCTTGAGCAGGGTCAAGGAGGAGAAGCCGGTCCCGAAGTCGTCGAGTGACGTCGAGAAGCCCAAGCTGTGCAGATGGGTCAGGAGCCTCGAGACGTGGCTGAGGTCCACCAGGGCACCGGTCTCGAGGACCTCCAGGCCGAGCTGGTCGGGCCGCACCGTCGGGAACGCGGCCAGCTGCGACTCCAGCCGGTCGACGAACCCGGGGTCGTACAGCTGTGCAGCGTCGACGTTGACCGAGATGGTCGTGTCCCACCCATCCCCCTGCCACGCGGCCAGCTGGGCGAGGGCCATCTCGATGACCCGGTCGCCGACCTCGATCGACAGGGGGTGCCCGGCGATCTGGGGGATGAAGGCCCCTGGCAGCAGGAGCCCACGCTCGGGGTGCTGCCAGCGGATCAACGCCTCGACCCCGAACACCTCGCCGGTGCGCAGGTGTACCTGCGGCTGGTAGTGCAGGACCAGCTCGTCCTTGGCCAGGGCGCGCTCGATCTCCGAGAACAGCACGTAGCGCTCCCGGGTCTTGGCGTCGTCGGCGGGGTCGAAGACGTGGTAGCGGTCCTTACCCGCCAGCTTGGCCTGATAGACGGCCTGATCCGCCTGTCGCAGGAGCTGGTCCGCGTCGACCCGGCGTGCCTGGGGGACCAGCGTGGCGCCGATGCTCGCGGTCGCGTGGATGCTGCGACCCTGCTGCTGGACCGGCTTGGAGACCACCGCGTGGAGTTCCTCGAGCCGGTCCTGCAGGTCGGCCTGGCCATCGTGCAGGATGACCGAGAACTCATCGCCGCCGACCCGGCCGACCAGGGTCCGGTCACCGACGTGATCGACCAGTCGCATGGCCAGCTCCACCAGCAACTGGTTGCCGGCGGCGCGACCGTGCAGGGTGTTGACCGCCTCGAACCCGTCGAGGTCGATGGTGACCACCGCCAGCCGGGCACCGCGCTGGGAGCACCGATCGAGCTCCTTGCGCAGGTGCTCGGAGAAGCGCTGCCGGTTGCTCAGCCCGGTCAGACCGTCGTGGGCGGCGGCGAAGTCGAGCTGCTCGCGGTGCGCGAGCTCCTGGGTGACATCCAGCACCAGCCCGCGGATCAGCCGCGCCGTACCGTCCCCCTCCCGCTCCGCGGCGCGGGCGAGGTCGCGCTGCCACAGCCACCGGCCCGTCTCGTGCCGCATGCGGTACTCGGCCTCCAGCCGTTCCGATGCCCCCTCGATGAGTGCGTGCAGAGCGGCCGTCAGGTCCGCGCGGTCCTCCGGGTGGACGCGCTCCTGCCAGGTGTCGAGGTCGATCTGTCGGCCCGAGCTGGAGCGCTCCCCGAGCATCTTCAGCCACCGGGCACTGACCTGGATCCGTCCGGTCCGAACGTCCAGCTCCCACGTCCCGGCCTGGGCGGCCTCCAGGGCGTCGTTGAGACGCGCCTGCTCGGCCTCACGGGCCCGCTGCCGCTCGAAGCGGTCGGTGACGTCCCGAGCGATCCCCAGCAGTCCGAGCAGCTCGCCGTTCGCGCCGCGCACGGCCGTCAGGGTGCTCTCCCACAGGGTGGTCGCGCCACCTGGGCCCGGTATGGCCTGCTCGATCGTGACCGGTGAGGGGCTGGCTGCGGCCTTCCAACCGATCTCCCGTAGTTCCGCCACGATCGGAGCCGGCAGGAACTCGTCGTCGCGGTGGCCGATGACCTCACCGGGTTCACGTCCGAGCCGCCGTGCCGCTGCCGCGTTGCAGTCCAGGTAACGGCCGTCAGGGTCCTTGAGGAAGACCGCATCCGGCACGGCGCGCAGCAGACTGCTGAGCTGCGCCTCGGCGCTCGCGGCCACCGCGAGCGCGGCGCTCGCCTCGTCCGACAGCGCCGCGTGACGGGCGCGGAGCTCCGCCCTGGCCTGGGACTGGACCAGGTGCGCGCGTGCCCGGGCGAGCAGTTCCTCGCGTCGGAAGGGTTTCGGCAGGTAGTCGACCGCGCCCGCGGCGAAGGCCCGTGCCTTCGACCCAGCATCGCTCAAGGCGCTCAGGAACAGCACCGGCAGATGCTCGTTGCCCTCCTGGTTCCTGAGCCGGCTGCACAGCTCCACCCCGTCGATCCCCGGCAGCACGATGTCCACGATGGCGAGGTCGGGGACGTGCGTCGCGCAGGCCGCCAGCGCCGAGGTTGCATCCGCTGCGGTGAGCACCTCGTGCCCGGCGTGTCGGAGCACGTCGGTCACGAGGCCGCGAACCGCGGCGTCGTCGTCGACGACGAGCACGAGCCCGGCGGAGGTCGCCTCGAACGCTGGTCCGACGCCCTCGGGTGACCGCGCGGAGGTGCTCGTGCCGTTCTCTACGGTCATCACCGTCCGTGGGTCGAGGACGCGCAACGGGGTCGACGGAACCGACCATCGGGGACACGCTAGCCACTCGACGAACGGGTGTATAGATGGGCAAGCCCCGCCTGCGCGGTACCGTCCGGGTGCTCGACCAGGGGCGGCCATGGTGACGAGGACCCCGGCGCCGATCCTGCCGGCGGACGCCCACGGGCTGGCGGCGGCGACCGCGGCGCTGTGGCGCGGCGGGCTCATCGGTCTGCCGACCGAAACGGTGTACGGACTGGCGGGGGACGCGCTGCGCCCCGAGGTCGTCGCACGGCTGTTCGCCGCCAAGGGCCGGCCGCCCGACAACCCGCTCATCGTGCATCTCGCCGACGACCACGCGCTCGGCGACCTCGTGCGCACGGTCACGCCGCTCGCGCGGGCGCTGATCCGGACCTACTGGCCCGGCCCGCTCACGCTCGTGCTCGATGCCGCACCGGTGGTCCCCACGGTGACCCGCGGCGGGCTGTCGACGGTCGCCGTGCGGGTGCCGGACCACCCGGTCGCGGCCACGCTGCTCGCGCAGTCCGGCCTGGCGCTCGCGGCGCCCTCCGCGAACCTGTCCGGCCGCCCGTCGCCGACCCGTGCCGAGCACGTCGCCGTCGGGCTCCAGGGTGCGGTCGACCTCGTCCTGGACGGTGGGGCGTGCCCGGTCGGCGTCGAGTCGACCGTGGTGGATGCCCGCGGTGCGCGACCGGTGGTGCTGCGCGACGGGTTCGTCACGCGCGAGGAGCTCGGTGCGCCCGCGGCGTCGACCCCCGCTCAGGCGCACCGCTCACCGGGGACGCGCTACGCCCACTACGCCCCACGGTGCGCGGTGGAGATCGTCACCTCGTCCGCGGCGCTACTCGCTCGGGCTCGGGCGGGCGCCGCGGAGGGTGAGCTGCTCGGGCTGCTCGCGGACGCGGACGCTCTCGCAGCCACCACCTCCGAACTCGGTGCCGGGGTCGTCGGTTTCCAGGCCGTGGTCGAGGACGAGGTCGCGCTCGCGCGTGCGCTGTACGGTGCCTTCCTGGCGGCCGAGGAGGCCGGTGTCGATCGGCTGCTCGTGGTGGGTGTGCCGGAGCGCGGCGTCGGACGCGCGGTCATGGACCGCCTGCGGCGTGCGGCCGCTGCGGCCGGGGCACGCACGGCACCGGGCGGGAGGTAGCGGGATGTTCGAGGTCCGCAGCTCTGCGCGGCACGGCCGTGGCCTGTTCGCCACCGAGCCGATCCCGCGTGACACGCTGCTGATGCACGCGCCGGTGCTGCTCATCAGCGCCGAGCAACGCGAGGCGCTGCAGGCGACGATCGTCGACGACTACGTGTACGAGTGGGACGACGACGGCACCGCGGCGCTCGTGCTCGGTGTCTCCTCGATGTGCAACCACGCGGAGGAGCCGAACGCCTACCTGTGGCTCGTCCCGGACGGGCCGAGCGCGGAGCTCGTGGCGCTGGTGGACATCGCCCCGGGGGAGGAGATCACCGTGTCCTACCGGGCCGAGGCCGGCCCCGAGACCGGGCCGTTGTGGTTCACGGTCCGGGAGGGTTGAGGCCGGTGCGTTCGGCGTGAGGCGCAGCCAGCCGGTATCGTCGCGGCCATGGCCAGCCCGACCCACCTGCCGACCCGAACGCCGACCCGCTCGCCTGCGCCGGTCGAGCCGGAGCACCGGCCCGACCTCGATGATGGCAGCGGTGATCACGACCGCTTCGCGCACTACGTCAGCAAGCGCGATCTCGAGCGGTACCGGCGCAAGGGCACCCCGGTGACCGCGCTGTGTGGCAAGCGGTGGAAGCCCGACGGCGATCCGTCGCGGTACCCGATGTGCCCGACCTGCGCGGAGATCGCGGCGGACCGCATCGCGGGGTCGTTCGGCGGGTGACCGGGGCGTCCGGGCCCGTCTAGGGTCGGGCGCGACCCGCGACCCCACTCGACCGGAGCCAGGCGATGCCCGAGGCCGTGCAGCGAGCCGTCATCTTCGACCTCGACGGGGTCCTGACCGAGACCGCCGAGTACCACTACCTCGGCTGGCAGCGCCTGGCGGATGAGGAGGGCCTGCCCTTCGATCGCGCCGCCAACGAGGCGTTGCGTGGGCTGTCCCGAGCGGAGTCGCTGCGGGCGCTGCTCGGGGAGCGCACCGTCGACGAGGCGAGCTTCGAGCGGATGATGGAGCGCAAGAACGGCTACTACGTCGAGTCGCTGCAGGGCATGAGCCCGAAGGACCTGCTGCCCGGCGCCATCTCGCTGGTCGTCGACGCGAAACGGCGCGGCATGAAGGTCGCGATCGGCTCGTCGTCGAAGAACGCCCGCTTCGTGCTGGACAAGCTGCAGATCACGGGGCTGTTCGACGC
>JBKHDS010000058.1:0-9260 GCA_046541215.1 Nitriliruptoraceae bacterium | reverse complement strand
GAGCCCGAACCGGAGCCGGAGCCCGAACCGGAGCCGGAGCCCGAGCCCGAGCCGGGACCGGACACCGGCTGGATCGAGGATCTCCTCGAGCAGATCCGTGACCTGCTCCAGCAGATCGGGGACTGGATCCGCGGCATCGGCGAGCGGATCGGGGGGTTGTTCTCCAGCTGAGCGCTCCCGGTGATCGCCGCCTGAAGGCTCAAGGTCGCCGGTCCGTGGCCGACGGTAGAAGCACATGGAGCCTCGGACCTGGACGCTGACGGCCCTGGCCGGGACCGCGGCCGGGCTCGGCTTCCTGTTGTCGGAGAGCGACCTCGTCCGCGAGACCCTCTGGCGCCTCGTGCTGCTCGGCTCGCTCCTCCTCGTCGTGCGGGCCGCGCGAGCGGGCCCGCCGGGACGCCGACACCCCTGGTGGGTGCTCGCGGGCGCGCTCGGGCTGTTCCTGGTGGCCAACGCCCTCGACTACGTCCTGTGGGCGACCCCCGCGCTGTCCGTGTGGTCCGATCCGATCACCATCGTCGCCTTCCCGCTGGTCGGGGCTGGCGCCCTCGCGCTGACCCGTGCGAAGGTGCCCGGAGGCGATCGCGAGAGCGCGATCGACGGCGCCATCGTGATGTTCGCGATGGCGTCGGTGCTCAGTGGCACCGCCTACCACCCGGAACTGCTCGCCGACGGGACCCTGATCGCGCAGCGGCTCCTGCACACCACCGTGGCACCGCTGGTGATGTCCGCGGTCACGGCGGCGACGCTGCGACTGCTGTTCATCGGCGGGACGCGCCTACCGGCCGCCTGGATGGTCGTCGGTGCCGCGCTCACGTCGCTGCTCGGCAACATCGCCCGGGCGCTGCTCGTCTCCAGCGGCCTGTACGAGCGGGGCACCCCGAGCGACGTGCTCATCCTGGCGTCCTACCTGCTCATCGGCCTCGCGGCTGCCCATCCCAGCGCGGTTGAGCTGACCACGCCGACCCCGCACCGGTTGCGGCGGTTCACGACCGCCCGGGTGCTCGTGCTCGGCATCGCGCTGCTGGCAGCGCCGGTGACCGTGCTCGCCCGAGGGGTCGCGACCCCGTTCGTGCCGACGCTCATCGGCTCGGTGCTCGTGAGCCTGCTGGTCCTCTGGCGCATCAGCCGGTTGGTGCTGGACCGCGAGCGTGCCCGTGGGCTGCTCCAGCGACGGGCGGAGCTCCAGGAGGTCCTCGCTGCGCTCGGCCGTCAGGCCATGGACGGCGCCTCGATCGCCTCGCTCACGGCTGCGACCACCACGCTGATGGAACGCCACCTCGGTGCCAGCCGGTGCGAGGTGACCGCGGACCCGCCGCCGGCGGACGAGGCCGTCGCGGTCGTCCCGGTCGCGACCGACGGTCGGGCGCTGGTCGTCTCCCGCGATCGGGAGGTCACCGAGGTCGAGCGCTCCTTCATCGATGCGGTGGCGCACCTGCTGACGCTCGCCATCGAACGGCAGGTCGTCCAGGAGCGCCTCGAGCTCGCGGCCACCCATGACGTGCTCACGGGGCTCCCCAACCGGCGGCTGCTGCTCGACCGCATCGCGCAGGCCCTCCTACGTCGGTCCCGGCAGGGGGATCCGGTGTGCGTGCTGTTCGTCGATCTCGACGGCTTCAAGCGGGTGAACGACGACCGGGGGCACCAGGTCGGAGACCAGGTCCTCCTGGGTGTCGCTGACCGGCTGCGCACCATCGTCCGTCAGACCGACACCGTCGCGCGGCTCGCGAGCGACGAGTTCGTCCTCGTCTGCGAGGTGCGGGATGCCGAGGGTGCGCAGCAGCTCGCGCAACGGGTCAGCACGGCGCTGTCCCAGCCGTACCTGGTGACGGATCGTCCGGTCCGGGTCGGCGTAAGCATCGGGTTCACGCTTCCCGACCGCGACCGCCGCGATCCCGAGCAGGTGCTCATGGAGGCGGTCACGGCGATGTACGAGGCCAAGAGCGAGCTCGGTCCCGCCGTCGCGCGCTACGACGAGGCGCTCGCGGCCCGGCACCACCAGCGCCGCGAGGTCGAAGCCGAACTCGAGCGGGCCATCGCCGAGGACGAGTTCACGCTCGTCTACCAGCCGCTGTGGCGCCTGGAGGACCACGGGGCTATCGGCGCCGAGGCACTCGTGCGCTGGGACCACCCGAGGCGCGGGCGGCTCGGCCCCGACGCCTTCCTCCCCGTCGCCGAGCAGAGCGAGCTGATGCTGCCGCTGGGTGACCGCATCCTCGTCCAGGCCTGCACCCAGCTCGCGATCTGGCAGCGGGAGCTTCCACCGCACCAGCGCTGGACGCTGTACGTCAACCTCGCCAACCGGCAGCTGCTCGCCCCGAACCTGGTCGACCGGGTCGCCGAACTGCTCGACGAGCACGGGCTGCGCCCGGACCGGCTCGGCTTCGAGATCTCCGAGCGGGCGGTCGTCGACGACCGCGTCATGGCGACCGCCGCCGGTCTGTCGGCGCTCGGGACCCGCCTGGCCTGGGACGACTTCGGGACCGGCTACTCCTCGATCTCGCACCTGCGGGGGTGGCCGTTGGACGTCCTGAAGCTGGACGGGTCGCTCATCCTCGGCGCGGTGGACCGAGCCGAGGACGCAGGCATCGTCCGCGCCATGTGCTCGGTGGCGCACGAGCTCGGGGTCGAGGTGCTGGCCGAGCACGTCGCCTCCGTCGACGAGCTCACGACCGCCCAGCAGCTCGGCTGCGACCTGGCCCAGGGTTTCCACCTCGGTCGTCCGGTCCCGGCCGAGGAGCTGTGGGTGCCGCGCGCGCCGATGGCCGCGGTCGAGCTCACGCCGCCCGTGGGAGCGACGGCCGAGGAGCTCCCACGGGCAGCGCCCCGCACCGCGCGCTGGAGCTGAGGGTCACCGACCGGGTCCGGCTCACTCCCCCTGCCCGAGCGAGTAGGCCCGCTCGCCGTCGATCGTGTAGAGATGCTCGGTCTTGATGACCTCGAGACCGGCGTCGTCGACGGCGCCCAACAGCGCCAGCACGTCGCGGAAGGTGAGCTCCGCCCCCTCGCGCGCCACGAAGCGGCAGCGCCAGTGGTCGGTCCGGAAGGTCTCCGGGAGCCCGTCGGGGTAGACCTTGACACCCCGGTTGGTGATCATCTTCAGCGCGAGCGTGGTGGGCTCGCTGGCCGCTTCGAGCCGGGCGCCGAGGTCATCGGCGGACCGGTCCGCGCCGTCGTCCCAGTCGAGGAACACGTCCACGCCGTCGAGCCGCTTGGCGGCACGCGCGACCTCGCGGTGCGCCACCTCGATGTGGGGGGCGTCGCCGTACCGGACCGCCTTGAGCTGCCGGGGCTCCTCACCGAGGCGGGCGATGACGGCATCGGCGAAGGCCTGGGTGCCGACCTCGGTCTGGCTGAGCCCTTCGCGGTACAGGTCGGCGGTGTGGACACCGCTCTCGAGCGTCGCGAGCCACGCGTTCTTGATGCGCTGGGCGGCCTCGGCCTGGCCGATGTGCACGAGCATCTGGGTCGCGGCGACGAGCAGGCCGGAGGGGTTGGCGATGCCACGCCCGGCGATGTCGGGTGCCGAGCCGTGCACCGCCTCGAACATCGCGATGTCGCTGCCGATGTTCGCCGAGCCGGCGAACCCGACCGAGCCGGCGATCTGGCCGGCGATGTCGGAGATGATGTCGCCGTAGAGGTTGAGGGTCACGATGACGTCGAAGCGCTCCGGCTGGGCGGCGATCCGGGCCGCGCCGATGTCGATGATCTGGTGCTCCGCCTCGATGTCGGGGTACTCGGCCGCGACCTCGTCGAAGACCCGATGGAACAGCCCATCGGTGTGCTTCATGATGTTGTCCTTCGACATGCACGTCACGCGCCGTCTGCCGTAGGCCCGCGCGTACTCGAAGGCGTAGCGGATGATGCGCTCGGACCCGGGCCGGGTCACGAGCTTCAGCACCTGGGTGACCTCGGGGGTCTGCTGGTGCTCGATACCCGCGTAGAGGTCCTCCTCGTTCTCCCGGATGATGACGACGTCCATGCCCGGGTGCGGCGAGGAGACGAAGGGGGCGTAGGCCTTCGTCGGCCGGACGTTGGCGAACAGCCCGAGGGTCTTGCGGATGGTGACGTTCAGGCTCTTGTAGCCCCCGCCCTGGGGGGTCGTGATCGGACCTTTCAGGAGCACCCGGTTGCGCCGGATGGTGTCCCAGGTGGCGGGGGCGATGCCGGAGGTGTGGCCCTGCAGGTAGACCGACTCGCCGAGCTCGATCTCCTCGAGGTCGAGCGCCGCGCCGCCGGCCTCAAGGACGCGCAGGGTGGCGTCCATGATCTCCGGTCCGATGCCGTCGCCGCGGGCGACGCTGATGGTGGTGCGGTCGGTGGTCACGGGAGCTCCTCGGGACGGGCGCAGAAGAAAGGCAACACGATACAGGAAAAGCGCTACATCTATAGCGTCGGCTCTGTCGCCATGCTGCCAGCCCGGGCGGGTCGCGTGCACCTTCGGCACACCATCGGGCACACCACCCGCGCCGCCCGGCAGCCCGGGCGGCGCGAGGAGCGGTGCGTCATCCTCGCTCGGTGCGTTCGGTGAGGTCGTCGTCCTGGTACTCCGGCTCCACGTCGAGCAGGCCGCGCAGCTCCTCGGCCCAGGCACGAGCTTGGGGACGACCGCTGGGGCGCTCAGCATCCTCGTAGGAGGAGAAGTCCACCTCGATGATCCACCGTCCGGGGTGGTCGTGGTCCTCCAGGAGACGGACCCCCTGGTACCCGGGCGCGACCTCGAGCTGCTCGGTGTGCCAGTCGGCCAGCAGCGTGCGCAGCCGGTCGGGGTCCTGGGTGGTGACGGTCATCGTCTCGGTGAAGGGCATGGTGGCTCCTCGGTTCGTCGGCGCCTGGGTGTCGACCGTGCGAAGCGAGCCGGTCCCTGTCAAGGCTCCATCGGTCGGGGTGCGGTCGGTGCCGGCGGCTCGCGCCGGCCGCGGGCGGCCAGCCAGAGGAGCGAGCCGACCACCAGCAGCGCGAGCCCGCCCACGACCGCCACCAGCGGCAGGGTGAACGCGAGCGCGACGCACAGCACCACCCCGAGCCCGGCGAGCCCGCGCGGCCAGCGCCGCTCGTCCGCGTCCAGCCGCCAGGCCGAGGCGTTGGCGAGCGCGTAGTAGGTCAGCACCGCGAAGGAGGAGAACCCGATCGCGCCGCGCAGGTCGGCGACGAGCAGGATGCCGCTGACCACGACCGCGACCGCCACCTCGGCGCGGTAGGGGCTGCGGTAGCGGGGGTGCACCGCGTCGAGCACCCCCGGTAGCTCGCGCCGGCGTGCCATGGCGAGCGAGGTCCGGCTGATGCCGGCGAGCAGCGACAGCAGCACCCCGCCGGCCGCGATGGCGGCGCCGATGCGGACCGCCGGGGCCAGCTGGGCCCAGCCGCTCGCCACGACGGCGTCCGCGAGCGGCGCGGTCGAGGCGGCGAGCCTCTCCGGCCCGAGGGCGAGGACCAGCGCGGTGAGCACGAGGGCATACACGGCGACGACGATCCCGAGCGCGATGGGGATCGCCCGCGGGATCGTGGTCTCCGGATCCACGACCTCCTCCCCGAGGGTGGCCAGCCGCGCGTAGCCGGCGAAGGCGAAGAACAGCAGCGCCGCCGCCTGGACCACGCCGTAGGGCCCCGCCGGCAGCGCCAGGTCGAGGTTCGCGACGCTCGCCGAGTCGCCGAGCAACGAGGCGGCGACGACCACGCTGAGGGTGGCGGGACCAGGGCGAGGAGCACCCGGGTCAGCTGGATGGTACGGGTGACCCCGCGGTAGTTGACGGCGGCCATGGCCACGACCGCGCCGATGGCGATCGGCCGCGCGAGATCCTCGCTGAGGTAGGCGCCGAAGGTCAGCGCCATCGCCGCCAGGCTCGCCGTCTTGCCGACCACGAAGCTCCAACCGGCCAGGAACCCCCAGTACGCCCCGAGGCGCCGACGGGCGTAGACGTAGGTCCCCCCGGACTCGGGGTAGAGCGCCGCGAGCTGCGCGGAGGAGGTCGCGTTCGCGTAGGCCACCAGCGCGGCGATGGCCAGGCTCACCAGCAGCCAGCTGCCCGCTGCCTCGGCGGCCGGGCCCGGAGCGGCGAACACCCCGGCACCGATCATCGCGCCGAGCCCGATCACCACCGCGTCGGTGGTGGTCAGACGGCGGGCCAGCTCATCGGAGGAGGAGGTCATGCACCGGTCCGATCCCGCGGGTGGCGCGGCCCGGGGAGCAGCTCCGGTCGGCCCCTCACGGGCACGGCACGCTCCCTCGGTGGCTCGACGTCCCAGCGCGGGGAGGGCTCCTCGGGGCAGGTGTCGGGGGCGTCGCGGCCGGCAGCCCGGTCGTTCAGCCACGCGACGACCTGGCTGGCGGCCTGCTCGTCGGCGTCGAGGTGGCCGGCGCCGGGGACCTCGACGAACTCCAGGTGCTGCCGGGAGCTGAGCGTCCCCGCGACCACCCGGAGGGTCCGCACGCGCCGCGCGAGCAGCAACTGCCCGACCGCGGCGAGGAGGAACGCCGGGGTGAGCCAGGGCACCAGCTGCGGGGGCGTCCCGGCCGGCTCCAGCAGCGGGAGGAGCGCGAGCCCGAGGAGGGCCACGCCGACCAGGACCGTGGCGCGAGCACGGAGCTGTGTGGGCCGCTCCGCGCGCATACGCCCTCCACGAACACGGCGGCTTCGGCCGCGGATGCTACTGCGCCGTGCTGCCTCGGTACCTCAGCGCCTCGACGGGAGGGCCGGTCGGCCATCACCCTGAGCGGCCAACGACCGCGTAGGGTCGGTACGGTAGGGGCGGGCCATCCGTGCACGCCGGTCGTCTCGGATGACCGTCGGCCGCCCAGGGGAGGAGCCGGATCGTGTCCACGCAACGTGTCGCGCTGGGTTCGCTGGACCTGGGGGAGTTGCTCGTCGTCATCCGCAGCGCCGACCCGGTCGGTGACGTCAGCATCGTCACCTCGACGAGCGAGGAGGCGGCGGTCCTCGACCGCTTCGTCGCGGGCGCCGGGGCCCGGACGGTGCTGCTCGACGACCGGCTGACCGGTGAGCTGTCGGTCCTGGTGCCCTCCGTCCAGGGCGTCTCGGCCGGGGTCCCGCCGGTCCTCGTCCTCCACGGCGACGTCGGCTCCAGCGCGACCCTGCGGCAGGTCCTCGGCGAGCTACCGGGCCTGCTGCAGTGCGCGGTGGTGGTCTCCTACGCCCACGCGGCCTGGGCACGGTCGCTGACCCTGTCGGTGCTGCGACGAAGCTCCGTGCTACCCGTCGAGGAGCTCAGGGGCCGGACCGAGCTGCACCCGGGGGTCGTCTACCTCGCCCCGCCGCTGGGGCATGCGGCGGCACTGGACGTGCAGGCCGGTGCGCTCGTCGCCCTGGAGGCCCCCGACGAGCCGAGGATCCGGGTCGCCGCCGATCGGCTCCTGCGCTCCGCTGCGGGGGTCGTCCCCACCACGGTGCTGCTCCTGGATGGCATCGCGCAGCCACCTCTCGACGGGCTGCGTGCCGTGCGGGTCGCCGGAGGGCGCATCGTCGCCGGCGTCCACGCCGAGCGCGCTGCCGCGATCCGGCAGGCCGCCGATGCTGGGCTCCTGGACGCGGGGCCCACCCCCGTCGCGGTCCGTGAGGTCGTGGAACGGGTGGTCGGTGACGATCTCGCCATCGTGACCGACGAGTTCGGGTCCGCGCCGGCCGGCGGGGATCGCCCGAGCTGATCGACGCCGCGATGGTCACCGCTGCAGGGGACGCGACCGTGACCTCGCTCCCGGACCACGCGAGCGTGGGCGTGGTGTGCGCCCATCCGGACGACGAGTCCTTCGGGCTCGGCGCAGTGATCGCTGCCCTGGTGGATCGCGGTACCCGCGTGGAGCTCGTCAGCCTCACCCGCGGGGAGGCCTCCTCCCTGGGCGCCGGGTCGGACCTGGCGGAACGGCGGGCGGCGGAGCTGCGTGCCGCAGCGGCCGAACTGGGCATCGCCGAGGTCCGTCTCGCCTCGCACCCGGACGGGCACCTCGCCGAGGAGGCCCTCGAGGAACTGGTCGAGGAGGTGGTCGACCTCCTCGGTGAGGTCGATGCGCTCCTGACCTTCGACCACGGCGGGGTCAGCGGACACCCGGACCACCAACGCGCGACCGACGTGTGCATCCTGGTCGGTGTGCGCCTCGGTCTTCCGGTGCTCGGGTGGACGGTGCCCACCCCCGTGGCCGACCAGCTGCGCGAGGACTTCGCCGCGCCCTTCGTCGGGCGGGGCCCCGACCAGGTCCACCACCGCATCCAGGTCGACCGGTCCCGGCAGCGGGCCGCCATGGCCTGCCACGCCAGCCAGCAGAACCCGGTGCCGTACCGCCGGCTGGAGCTGCTGGGGAGCGTGGAGTACCTGCGTGTGCTCCACGCGCCGGGCCGCGGCTGACGCTGCTCGCGAGCCGGCTAGGTGAGCGGTGCCGCTACGGTGCCGGCATGGACAGCGACGACCGCCAGCCACCCCCGCCGTCACCCTCCCCGCGGGAGGGCGTCCGGGGTGGTCGGTCGATGCACGACCGCATGCTTGCGGGCGAGCTCTACCTCGCCGACGACCCGGAGATCCAGGCGGCGAGCGAGGCAGCGGTGGCACTCATGACCGCCTACAACGCCACCGGCGCCGGGACCGAGGAGGACGCACGGCGCCGGGACCTGCTCGAGGAACTGCTGGGGGCCATCGGGGAGGGCACCGTCCTGCGCCCGCCGCTGTACGTCGACTACGGGAGCCAGCTGCGGATCGGCGCGCGCTGCTTCGCGAACTACGGGCTGGTCGCGCTGGACGTCGCGCCGATCACCATCGGCGACGACGTCCAGTTCGGGCCGAACGTCCAGCTGCTCACGCCGACCCACCCGATCGATCCCGAACTGCGGCGCGAGAAGTGGGAGGCGGGTGCGCCGATCCGGATCGAGGACAACGTCTGGATCGGTGGCGGCGCGATCGTGCTCGCCGGGGTGACGATCGGTCGCAACACCGTCGTCGGCGCCGGTGCGATCGTGACCCGCGACCTGCCGGCCAACGTCGTCGCGGTGGGCAACCCGGCGCGCGTGCTGCGGTCGATCGAGGAGCCGCCCACGCCCCCCGGCTAGCTCTGTCGGAGGTCACGGCGCGCCAGCAGGGGGAACGCCGCACCGGTCAGCACCACCGCCAGCCCGTTGAAGACGAGCCCGAGCAGGACGAGCATCACGGCGGTGGCGGCGATGTTCGGGATGCTCATGCCCAGGCCACCGATCAGGGAGCCCCCGGCGATCCCGGCGAAGGTCGCCACCCCCACGATCGCCACGCAGGCGACCATG
>JBKHDS010000057.1:0-9307 GCA_046541215.1 Nitriliruptoraceae bacterium | reverse complement strand
CCTTCTTACAACGCTTCCGTACCTGGTGGACCGCCTCGTGGGGGGCCTCCTCGTCGAGCTCGGTCAGGGCTGACTCTGTCTGATCGGCGGCGATGCGCCGAAGCTCGGCAGCGATCGGTTCACCACGGTGGAAGCGGTAGGACGCCACGTCACCCTCCTCGTCACCCCGAGGTTGTGGGACCGACCGCTCGCACACCACGTCCGAACGACCGCCCCACACCGCAGCCGACCGAACGGAGATCGCCGATGGGCCGCGAGATCGAGCGTAAGTTCCTCGTCACCGGGGACGGATGGCGCGAGCAGGCCATGGGACCCTCCCACATCGTCCAGGGCTACCTGCACGTCGAGGACGACGCGGAGATCCGCATCCGGATCCGCGACGATGAGGCGGTGCTGACGGTCAAGCGCGGCGGCGCCAGCATCGACCGCATGGAGGTGGAGGTGCCCATCGAGCGCTCGACCGCCCAGACCCTGCTCGACGAGGCGGTCGTCGGGCAGCTCGTCACCAAGCAGCGCTTCCAGGTACCGGTCGGCGACGATCTGGTCGCCGAGGTGGACGTGTTCGCACCTCCGCACGATGGGCTCGTGCTCGCCGAGGTGGAGCTATCGGACGTGGAGGCGGAGCTGCCGGAGCTCGCGTGGATCGGCGCGGAGGTGACCGGCGACCGGCGGTACTACAACAGCACCCTCGCCAGCCGTGCCGACGACCGTGGATGACCGGCCGGTGATCGGGCCCCAGCAGAGCTCACCGGACAGCACTCGCCGTGCGGTGTCGCAGGTAGAGCACCACCAAGGGCAGTGCGGCTGCGATGGCCAGGGTCTCGATCACGCCGGCCCCACCCGCCCACGGTGAAGGTCCGTGGACCTCGAGGCGGACCAACGCAGGCAGACCGCCCTCGAGGTTGAACACGCTCGTCGCGCCGACGTTGTAGGCCCAGTGCAACCCGATGGACATGGCGAGGTTGCCGGTCCACAGGTACGGGATGGACAAGAGCACGCCGGCGAGCCAGAAGTGCAGGTACTGGAGGGCCGTGAGGGAGTCACCGTGGAACTGGGCGAACACCAGCGATGCGGTGATGACCGCGAGCACACCCGGAAGGCGGGTCCGCCATGCCGGCGGCAGCAGGCCTCCTGCTCGCATGGTGCCGCAGCTGGCGAAGCCCTCGGAGGCATTGGTGATGATGTAGCCACGGAAGAGCAGCTCCTCGAGGAACGCGACGGCCGCGTAGTTCGCGGCCACGAGGGCGAAGGCCGCGAGGAACGGGCCGTCGGCCGCCAACCAGCCGGTGATCTGGGCCCAGCCGAGCGCCAGATAGGCGCCCAGCACGGCACCGGTGATGGCCAGACCGGCGACCATGCCGACCAGGAGCTCCTCGAGACGTCCGCGCTCCCGGGCCAGTCCCACCTCGCGGAGCGGCCGGCGGTCGAGGAAGCGCGCCGACGCTCCGACCGTGACGAGTGCCGTCAGGACGATGGCGACGGGCACGCCGAACTCGGCGCGCTCACCCAGCCACGACTCGAGCACGGCCATCGAGAGGATCGTGACCAGCAGGTAGACAGCGAGCATCGCCACGATGCGCCAGGCTGCCCGTAGGCGTCCTTCTTGGGGGTTCCAGAAGGGCGCCGACCACCGGTGGCGGGCGGTTCGACCGCGAGGCGACGTTGTGGACATGCACCCCTGCCCGTCAGCCCCCCTCAGCGCAACGATGAGCTCGTGCTTGCCCATGCTAGAGCGTCCGTCGGCGCCGACCCCACGGGCCCGCTCCCGCAGTTCTGCGACGGTCCAGTCCTCTCCTCCTACCGTTCGGAGGTCCTGCCGCGCCGGCCCGCCTGCTCTCGCGACGTGTTGGCGAGCCGAGCGGCCTTCTCTCAGTCGTGCCGCTCCTGGTCGCGGTCGTGCTCGTGCTGCTCCTGGCGCTTGTCCGCTGCGGCTGCCTCGTGACGACGCGCCTCCTCGGCCTTCTGTGCCTCCTTCTGCTCCTGTTCGCCCTCGCGCTCGGTGTCCTCGCTCCCCGAGACCTTCCCGGCAGCCTCCTTCGCGGTCCCCTTGATCTTCTGACCCATGCCCGGGTCGTCGTGGCTACTCATGTGGCGCTCCTGTCGTGGGTCCCGGCCGGCTCGGCACCGACCATGTTTCGAGGCTGCGGCCGTCCCGCCGGGTCGAGGCCCTTCCGTCCTGTCCGGGCTCCCCGGGTCCTTGCTAGTGGACCTGGACGTCCCGGCGTCCAGGTCGGTCGGGGGAGGTCGGGGTCGAGTTGCCGTGGCCGGCGCCGCCGGAAGACGGACCGGCACGCGAGCGTGCGACTGGTGCGACCTGCACGTCGAACCCGAGCGGCACGACCGGAGGAGCGACCCGATGGACCGACCGGCCGACCAACCCCTGCGCTGTCTCGCCATCAACTGCACGCTCAAGGCCTCAGGACCCTCGAGCACGCAGCTGTTGCTCGACCAGGTCCTGGGCGAGCTACGCGGGCTCGGCGTCCGGTGCTCCTCGCTCCGCGCGGTCACCTTCGACATCCGTCCCGGGGTCACCAGCGACGAGGGGGAGGGTGATGCCTGGCCAGCCGTGCGCGAGGAGCTCCTCGGCGCGGACATCCTCCTCCTGGGGACACCGATCTGGCTCGGCAACCCGTCCTCGGTGTGCCGTCGCGTGCTCGAACGGTGTGACGCCTTCCTCGGCGAGACCGACGACGCGGGCCGCATGGTCACCTTCGGCAAGGTCGCCGGCGTGGTCGTCACCGGCAACGAGGACGGAGCCCACAACGTCGTCGCGCAGCTGTACCAGGGGCTCGCGGACGCCGGCTTCTCGATCCCGACGAACGCGGCCACCTACTGGGTGGGCGAGGCGATGGGATCGACGGACTACCGCGAGCTCGACGAACAGCCCGACGCGGTCGCATCGATGACGCGGATGATGGCGACGAACCTCGCGCATCTCGCACGCCTCCTGCGCGCGCACCCCTACCCGGCGCCCGGCGAGACGGCGGTCGCAGGGTGAGCCGGGCAGCAGCCGCCCGCGCGCCGTCGTCCACGACCTGGACGGGGCCCCCGTCGACCTCGGCTGCCTCCACGCCGCCGCCTGGCCGGGCGGTGCTCCTGCCCGCAGGCCACATCCACCACACGAGATGACCGGACGAGGGAGGACGCGATGAGGATCGGGTACGCACTGATCAGCGAGGAGCATCCCCCGGGGCGGCTCGTCGAGCACGCCAAGCGGGCGGAGCAGGCGGGGTTCCAGTACCTGAGCCTGTCCGACCACTTCCACCCCTGGTTGCCGAGCCAGGGCGAGAGCCCCTTCGCGTGGACCGTACTCGGTGGGCTGTTGGAAGCCACGACGCTGCCCGTCGTCATGCAGGTGACCTGCCCCATCAAGCGCTACCACCCCGCCATCGTGGCTCAGGCCGCCGCGACGGCAGCGTCGATGGGCCAGCGCCCCTTCGTGCTCGGTCTCGGGACGGGCGAGGCGCTCAACGAGAACGTCGTCGGCGGTCCCTGGCCTGCACCGTCCCGGCGTCTGGAGATGCTCGAGGAGGCGATCGAGGTCATCCGGGCGCTGTGGACCGGCGAGCCGGTGACCCACTACGGCCAGCACGTCACGGTGGACCGTGCGACGCTGTACACGTTGCCGGAGCACCTACCGGAGATCGCCATCGCGGTCAGTGGCGAGCGGTCGATCGGTCTGGCCGCGCAGCACGGCCATCTGCTGAGCACGGCACCCTCCGAGCGAACCGTGCGCGCCTACCGCGACGCGGGTGGCAGTGGCGAGGTCTTCGGACAGGCGTCGATGTGCTTCGCCGACGACCGTGGGACGGCGCAGCGGATCATGCTCGAGCGCTGGCGGCACGGCCCGCTCGGCTGGGACGTGAACGCCGAGCTCACCACCCCGGGCGCCTTCGTGACCGCCACCACCGAGCTTCCCGACGCCGCGATCCTCGGCCCGCAACCGTTCGGGTCGGACGAGGGGGAGTACCGGCGCAGCCTGGAGCTCTACGAGCGGGCCGGCTTCGACGCGGTGAGCCTGCACAACGTCGGGGCAGAGCAGACGCGCTTCATCGAGACCATCGGCGGGTGGCTCTTCCGCTGAGGCGGCCAACACGGACGGCAGGGTCCCACAGGACCGCGGCCCCGGCCCCTCGGCCTCTCGGCCTCAAGATGCAAACCTGTACGGATGGACCAGGGCCGATCGGCCCGTTGACAGCCGGACCCTAGTCTGTATGGTCGAAGGACACGCCCGCGAGAAGCGTCCGGGCATGGTCGGGATCTCGCACCACGCGTTCAGGAACCGAGCGCCCAGTCTGGGGACTGCCGACCGGTTCGCTCCCCGGAGCCATCCGATGGTCCGTATGGACGGAAGGGGAGGACTCGTGGTCAGACCGACCTTCTGCAACGACACCTACGTCCGCGTCGATGGCGTGTGGAGGTACTCGTGGGGGGAGCCGGTCCCCGGGGCTGAGGACCTGACGCTCGGCGACCTGATCAGCATCGACGGCGAGGTGGAGTGCGCTGCGACCGCACGTCGGTTCCGAGACCTCACGGACGACGAGGAACGCTGGCTCGCCGGTGACGCCTCCGCGGCCGACCAGGTGCTGCTCCGGCGGAGGCCGGGGTACCGACCCCACACGGGCGACCTGATCATCGGCCTCATGGCGCCCGAACTCCACCCCCTCGCCATGCTCACCGTTGGGGAGATCGCGGAAGCAACGGGCGTGTCCAAGGCCACCATCGACAGCTACCGGTACCGCGGGTACCTCCCCGAGCCGCAGACCGTGCGCGGGCGCACCCCGCTGTGGACCCGCCCCGTGATCCGTCACTGGCTCGCCTCGCGGCCCGGATCCGGGTGGCGGAGCGACATCTACGACGGGCTAGCCAACGGCAACGGCCACGTCCGCGCCCCGCGCGACGGCTCCCAGGTGACCGTCCCGACCTGAGGACGCGGCCGCACCAGGAACCCCAGGGCGCGCCGGCGACGTGCAGGGCCGAGCCGGAACAGCCGACGCCCCCTGAGAGTCGGACCACTCCCGTGGGCTCCCGCCGCGCCGGACCAGACCCGTCGGCTCCCGCCCCCACCCCTTCCCTCGAACCTCGCCCGGAGACGGGTGATCGGAGACCTGATGATCCCGTTCAACGGCTCACCCGACCAGGACGGCCACGATCGACGCACCCCCTTCGACGAGCTGCCCGCACTCGAAGCGGTGCTGCGCACCTGGATCCAAGGGCGCGCACGCCCGGACATCGTCCTCATCGACCCGGACCGCGGCGTCCAGGTCTCGTTGGACGAGCTGCTCCACGAGCTCCGCGCGTCCTCGACACCGCTCGGCACCTGCTACGCCGCCTCCCTGGGTCTGCCCGGTGATGCGACGATCGGAGAGGCCGCCGCAGCACTGCTGGCGGCGCGACACGACGCGGACGGACCGCGTTGCCGATCCTTCCGTTCCGCCAGCTACTTCCTCAATCGACTGCCCCCGATCGCCGCGATCGACACCGACGGTGAGCAGGAGTCCGACGTCCGTCACCACGCCGACGCCTGAGGGACCGGCGTCCGTCGACCGGCCGGACTCGCGCGGGCGTCTCAGGCGCGGGGGCACCTTCCCGCATGGGCTGCGCAGGTCGTCGTCGTGGGGAGGATCTCGAGCCGATCCGTGGAGATCGACCTGCCGCAGACGTCACAGAGCCCGTAGGAGCCGCCTCGTAGGCGGGCGATCGCCCCGTCAAGCTCCGCGAGACGCCGCTCCACCGCGACCCTGCGCAAGGCCACACCGTGCAGGCGCATCCGCTCCTCGGCGAGATCGGCGAGGTCGCCGGGGCAGATGCTCGCGACCTGGCCCTGGAGCTCGTCGAGTTCGCTCAGCAGCCGGGCTCGCTCCTCCTCGAGCGCCGGGGCCAGCGATCGTTGCATCGTCGATCGTTGCATCGTCCCCCGCATGGCACACCTCCCCGTCCTGGTCCACGGGTCGCCGCTCGACCCTCGAGGTGGACGCTGCCACAACGCACGGCACCGCGCGCTCTCCCCACGGCCGGTTCGGTCGGTGACCCCGTCGAGCTCGCTACGGACGACCCGCACGGCGCCGCGGCTCGTGCCTTGCGACGACGGCTCGCCGAATCCCTTCAGGGTCCGGGACCTATCTCCCGGTCGCGGACCACGGGCGTTGCACCACGACATGCACGCCCTGGGCGTCGCGGCCGAGGTCGACGCTGTCCGGACCACCTGGGGAGAACCGGTCCAGGGCCGCGACGATCGGTCCCTCGTCGTAGGGCCGGCCCGCGCTCATCCGCAGGTACAGGTCCTCCTCGTCGCCGACGAGCGTCACGCGCACCTCCGCGCCGCGTCCGGCTCCGGCAGCGAAGCGTTCCACCAGTTCGAGGACCCCGCTCGACGCCGGGTGATGGCGTCCGCCCGGCTCCGGGCTCAGTGCTCGGACCCGGCTGTCCACTTCCGCCCGCATGTGGTCGGTGAGTGGAGCGCGCACCCGGAGCGGCTCGCTTCCGTCGGCGCCGGGGTCGTGGGCGCGTTCCAGCATGCATCTCCTGCGCGTCGCCGCCGGGTCAGAGGTGTCGGCCGGGCCCCGGACACCGCGAGCCGTCCGCCCGGTCCGCGACCGGGTCCGCCACCCGGGTCCCGCCTCGTTCGCAGCCCCGAACGACCCGGATGGCTCTCGAGGGTCGCCGTGCCCTGGACGAACGTTCGTGTTGGACAGGGGAGGCGACCAGTCCGACTGGACCGGGACCCGTACCGATACCGGTGGTCTCTCGCTGACGTCCGGCGTCCCCACATCCATGCTTCCAGTGATCGCGAGGTAGGGAGCAGATGAGCGCACGTGTAGAGGGACCCGGCCAGGCGCCGGGAAGCCAGGCCCGAACCCCGACCGACATCCCCGGAGCCGGGTGGCGCCAGGTGGCTGGACGCGTCGTCGACGCCCTGAGGGAGGACCACGTCACCCTGCTCGCGGCGGGCCTGGCGTTCCGGTTCCTCCTCGCGCTGTCCCCGGCGATGATCGCGGCGGTCAGCATCTGGGGGTTGGTGGCGGACCCGGACACGATCACCACGCAACTGTCGCAACTGACCGGGGCACTGCCGGCCGAGGCGGCGACGCTACTCGAGCAGCAACTGTCCGACATCGCCGGCGCGGGGACCGGTGCGCTCTCGGGGGCCCTCGTCGGCTCCATCCTCGTGGCGCTGTGGAGCGCATCGTCGGGGATGATGGGGATGATCGAGGCCTGCAACGCGGCCTACGACGAGGTGGACGAGCGCTCCTTCCTGCGGCGACGGGGCTTGGCGCTGGTCCTCACGATCGGCGGCCTGCTGCTGCTGTTCGTCGCGCTCGGGTCGATCGTGCTGCTGCCCTCCCTCCTCGGCGTGCTCGGGCTCGGCACCGCGGCCGAGTGGGCGATCCGCATCCTGCAGTGGCCGGTGCTCGCGCTGCTCGTGCTGGGGTCGCTGGCCGTGCTCTACCGCTTCGCACCCGACCGGAGTGCGCCGACCCTGCGGTGGACCAGCATCGGTGCCGTGGTCGCCACAGCCCTCTGGCTCATCGGCTCCGCGCTGTTCGCCGCCTACGTCGCGATAGCAGGCAACTTCGCTGCGACCTACGGGGCGTTGGCCGGCGTCGTGGTGTTGATGCTGTGGCTCTACCTCGGCTCCTTCGCGATCCTCCTCGGTGCGGAGCTCAACGCCGAGGCCGAGCGCCAGACCGCCGTCGACACGACGTCCGGCGCGGACCGCCCGATCGGGCAGCGGGGAGCCGCCGTCGCGGACAGCCGGCCACAGCGGTGACGAGGCCGTTCGGGACCCCGCGCGGCGGGGCCCCGAACGGAGCGGGGGGCGTCAGCGGAGAACGCGGCGGAGGACACCGGAGACGAGATCGGCGGCGGCCCGGAAGGGCAACGCGATCAGCGAGCGCGGTGTCCATCGGCTCGAGCGGACGCTGCGGGATGCGTCGGCGGCAACGTCCGCCACCGCGCCGGTGGCCTGTCCCACGGCGTCACCCGCCGCCGCGGTCGCCCCGCGGGCGGTCTCCACGGCGGCATCGGTCGCAGCGGCCGGCACGCCGGCGATGACGTTGCCGGGCGGGGTGTCCGGTGAGCGCGGGTGTGGTCGCGTCGGTGCGATCCGCCACGCCTGTAGCATGGCACCTCCGAGCTCACGCCTGTGTCGCTCGTCGAGCTCGGCGCGGACCTTGGGGAGCAGATCGGTCTCCTCCTCCTCCATGTGATGCAGCACGATCTCCTTCAGCACCTCGACCTTCGCGTCGAAACGCGGCAGCATCGCCGAGCTCGCGCCGTCCAACTCGTCGAGCAGCAGCTCCATGGCGTGGTGCTCCTCGAGGTCCTCGTCGATCTCCGCGTCCAGTCCGTCGATCTCCTCGCGGACCGCCGGGTAGAAGAGCTGCTCCTCCATCTCCGCGTGCTTGACGAGGTCGGTCACGATCGAAGCGACGAGGTCATCCTTGCGCTTCGAAGCCCGGCCCGACAGCTGGTCGAACACGGCGAAACGACCACGCACCTCCTCGTGCTGGCGCAGGATGAGGTCGACCGCGTCAGGCCCCACGTCGGAGAGCTCAAGGGCTTCGATGAGCTGCTCCTTGGTCATCTCCGCGCGGCCCTGGATCTCGCGTTCCTGCGCGAGCTCGTAGAGCTCCTCGCGCGTGTGGTCCTGGTAGGTACCGGGAGCGATGGTCATGGCGAGCCTCACTTCGCTGGGAGGGATGTTCCCAGCAGAACCGACCCGCTGCGATCGCCGGCGACCCGACACGGCCGAACGATCACCGACGTCCGCCAGTTGCGTGCGACGGCAGGTCCGTGAGGCTGGCGCGGTGCCGTCGCTCAGCCCGCGGCAGGGTCGAGTTCCCAGATCTGCAGGTCCGTGGCGCCGGTGGCGCCACCCGCCGCATACACCTCGACGCCGATGCTGTCCGGGTCGGGGAACACCTGCTGGGTGAGCACGACCCGGCCGTCCCCCGCGTACACCTCGACGGAGGAACGGTCGACGAGGACGCGCAGGTCCAGGACGCCGTCGTCTAGCGGTAGCGGGGCCGGGTACACGCCGGGGAAGGTGTGGCTGAAGGTGACATCTCCAGACCGACGCCGATCGACGAACACCTCGGTGGTGCCGACGGCGTACCCGATCGTCGTGGCCTCGCCGTCACCCACGCGGACCCGGAGCCCGACTTCCTCGGCCTCGCCGACGTCGATCCGGGCGGTGATGTCCAGCGCGTCGCCGGCCACCCCCACCTCGCGCAGGCGGCGAGCCGCCGCCTCGACGTCGGGCTCCTCGATGCTCCACTGCCGACGCCGCAGCGACGTGACCTCC
>JBKHDS010000056.1:0-9358 GCA_046541215.1 Nitriliruptoraceae bacterium | reverse complement strand
CGTGCCACCGCATCGTCGTAGAGCGCGAGCGCGTCGGTACCGACCAGCGCGACCGCCTGCGGCCGGGGCAGCCCCGCCTCCAGCAGCCGGGCCCGCGTCGCGGCCGGCAGCTCCGGCAGCCGGGCCCGGACCTGCTCGACCTGCTCTCGCGGCGAGGTGACGGCGACCAGGTCGGGGTCAGGGAAGTAGCGGTAGTCGGTGACCGACTCCTTGACCCGCAGCGTCTCGGTCACCCCGCGGCTCTCGTCCCAGTGCCGGGTCTCCATGCGGATCGCGCCGCCGTCCTCGAGCACGGCGACCTGGCGGCGGGCCTCGTAGGCGATGGCGCGGCCGACGGACCGGACCGAGTTGAGGTTCTTGATCTCCGTGCGGGTGCCGAGCGGCTCCCCGACGCGCCGTACCGACACGTTCGCGTCGCAGCGGATGGAGCCCTGGTCCATGCGCGCGTCGGAGACGTCCACGGCACGCACGATGGCCTGGAGCTCACGCAGGTAGGCCTGGGCGGTCTCCGGATCGCCGATATCGGGGCGGGAGACGATCTCCAGCAGTGGGATCCCGGACCGGTTGTAGTCGATCAGCGACCGGTCGGCCCCGTGGAGCCGGCCCGTGTCGCCGACATGCAGCGACTTGCCGGTGTCCTCCTCCATGTGGAGCCGTTCGATGCCGACCCGGCGCGTCTCGACGGTCCCGTCGGCGAGCGGAACCTCGACGTCGAGGTGGCCGTCGTGGATCAGGGGGACGTCGTACTGGCTGATCTGGTAGTTCTTCGCGAGGTCCGGGTAGAAGTAGTTCTTGCGGTGGAACCAGCACCGCTCGGCGACCTCGCCCCCCAGGGCGAGCCCGAGCAGCGTGGCGTCCGCGATGGCCCGCTCGTTGGGGACCGGCAGCGCACCCGGCTGTCCGGTGCACACGGGGCAGACGTTGGTGTTGGGATCGGCCCCGAAGTCGGTCGTGCACCCGCACCACATCTTCGTCGTGGTGTGCAGCTCGACGTGGACCTCGAGCCCGACCACCAGCTCCCACCCCCGAGGCAGCAACGTGTCCGCGCCCATCAGCGCACCTCCTCAGCGGCCGCGCCGGTCGGCTGCACCCCGTCCGCACCACCCGTCGCGACGGCGCGCGGCCCCCTCGGCAGGGGGGTGAACCCACTCGCCTGCTCGAGCGCCCACGCCACCCGGTACATCACCTCGTCCCGCTTCAGCGGCGCCATGACCTGCAGGCCCACCGGCAGGGCGGTGGCGGGGTCCTCCGGCGCGGCCGCGAGCCCCACCGGCAGCGACAGCGCCGGGATCCCGGCGAGCGAGGCCGGCACCGTCGCGACGTCGTTGAGGTACATCGCCATCGGGTCCGCGGTCTTGTCCCCGAACCGGAAGGCCACCGACGGCGAGGTGGGGCTGACGAGCGCATCCACCTCGGCGAAGGCCGTGCGGAAGTCGTCGGCGATCAGCGTGCGGACCTTGGAGGCCTGGAGGTAGTAGGCGTCGAAGTAGCCGCTGGAGAGCGCGTGGGTGCCGATCATGATGCGGCGCTTGACCTCGGGACCGAACCCGGCGGCGCGGGTGGCGGCGTTCATCTCCTCCGCCGTGGGCGCCTCGACCCGCAGCCCGTAGCGCACCCCGTCGAAGCGGGCGAGGTTCGAGGAGGCCTCGCTCGGGGCGATGAGGTAGTAGGCCGGCAGGCCGTAGGGGGCGTGCGGCAGCGACACCTCGACGATCCGCGCCCCGAGGTCCTCCAACCGGGTCAGCGCCGCCTGGAACGCCGCCTCCACGCCCGGCTCGTACCCCTCGCCCTGGAGTTCGCGTACCACGCCGATCCGCATGCCGGCCACCCCCTCACGGAGCCCCGCGAGCAGGTCGGGGACCGCGCCTGGCACCGAGGTGGCGTCGCGCGGATCGTGGCCCCAGATGGCGCTCTGCAGACGGGCGGCGTCCTCGACCGTCCGGGCGAAGGGTCCGGCCTGGTCGAGGGAGGAGGCGAAGGCCACGAGCCCGTAGCGCGACACCGTGCCGTAGGTCGGCTTCACCCCGACCAGCCCGGTCAACGCGGCGGGCTGACGGATCGACCCGCCGGTGTCGGTCCCGATCGACAGCGGGGCGAGGAGCGCCGCGACGGCGCTCGCCGAGCCGCCCGAGGACCCACCCGGGACCCGGTCGAGGTCCCAGGGGTTGCGGGTGCCGCCGAAGGCCGAGTTCTCCGTGGAGGAGCCCATGGCGAACTCGTCCATGTTCGTCTTGCCGAGCACGACGACGTCCGCTGCCCTGAGCCGCTCGGTCACGGTCGCGTCGTAGGGCGGCACCCAGCCTTCGAGCATGCGTGACCCGCAGGTCGTGGGTGCGCCGCGCATGGTCAGCACGTCCTTGAGCGCGAGCGGCACCCCGGCCAGTGGCCCGAGCTCCTCCCCCCTGGCCCGGCGGGCGTCGATGTCATCGGCGTGCGCGCGGGCGGCGGCCGCGGTGACCACCAGGAAGGCGTGGGTCTCGTCGGCGGTCAGCGCCTCGGCGGGCTTGGCGGCCCATACGTCCCCCTCCGCCTCGACCCCGTCGAGCGCAGCGATGCGCTCGAGGTGGGCATCGACCACCTCCCGCGCCGAGACGGCGCCGGTGCCCAGGCGCTCAGCCAGCTCGACGGCGCTCAGCCGGATCAGCTCCGACATCTCAGCCCTCCTCCGCGACGATACGCGGGACGGCGAAGCGGTCCTGCTCCACCGCCGGCGCGCCCGCCAGCACGTCCTCGCGGGAGAGCGAGGGCGCAGCCAGGTCCGGCCGGGCCACGTCGGCCAGCGCGAAGGGGTGGGTGGTCGGCTCCACCTCGCCAGCCGCGACCTCGCCGACCTGCTCGGCGTAGCCGAGGATGGCCGACAGCTGCGGTGCGAGCGCAGCGACCTCCTCGTCGGTCAGCGCGAGCCGCGCGAGCCGCGCGACGTGGCGGACCTCGTCCTCGGTCAGGGCCACGGGAGCCTCCTGGGCGGGGGTCGGGACCCGGCGAGGCTAGCGGTCGCCGGCACCCGCTTCGGGCGCCGGGCCCCTGCCCCGGCGCGCCAGGTCCGTGCGCTCGGGAACGGCTCCGGCGGTACGGGACCCACGCTCAAGCCCGCTCGCGTCCCGGGTCCGGACCCGCTCGCGCGCCCGCCGGTGTGCGGTTACGGTCCGGGTCCCGCCTCCCGCGAGCCGAGCGAGCCGTGACCACCGCGCTGCTGACCGACCGGTACGAGCTCACCATGCTCGACGCGGCGCTGGAGAGCGGTCTCGCCGAGCGTCGCTGCGTGTTCGAGGTGTTCACCCGCGCGCTCCCGGCAGGACGCCGCTACGGCGTGTTCGCCGGTCTCGGCCGCCTCGTGCCCGCGCTCTCAGACTTCCGGTTCGACGACACCACCCTCGCCTGGCTCGACGACGAGCACGTGGTCCGGCCCGCGACGCTGAGATGGCTCGCGGGCTACCGGTTCCGCGGCGCGCTGTACGCCTACCGCGAGGGGGAGCCCTACGTGGCCGGCTCCCCGGTGCTCACGGTGGTCGGCTCCTTCGCCGAGGCGGTGCTGCTCGAGACCCTCGTGCTCTCCGTCCTCAACCACGACAGCGCGATCGCGGCGGCGGCGGCCCGGGTCGTCGCCGCTGCCGGCGGCCGCGGGCTGCTCGAGTTCGGCAGCCGCCGTACCCACGAGGAGGCCGCGGTCGCCGCGGGCCGCGCCGCCTACCTCACCGGCTTCGACGGCACCTCGAACCTCGCCGCCGGGGCCCGGTACGGGGTGCCGACGCTCGGCACCACGGCCCACGCCTTCGTGCTGCTGCACGACGACGAGCCCGCGGCCATCGCCCAGCAGCTGGCCGCTGCCGGGGAGGCGACGACCGTCCTGGTCGACACCTACGACACCACCCGAGCAATCGCGACCGCGCTCGAGCTCGCCGGTCCTGCGCTGGGCGCGATCCGGATCGACTCCGGCGACCTGGCGGCCGAGGCCCGGGCGGCGCGGGCGCAGCTGGACGCGGCGGGCGCGACGAGCACGCGCATCGTCGTCTCCGGCGACCTCGACGAGCACCGCGTTGCGGCCCTGGCCGAGGCCCCGATCGACGCCTACGGCGTGGGGACCCGGCTGGTGATGGGCAGCGGTGCCCCCAACGCCGGCTTCGTGTACAAGCTGGTCGCGCGGGAGGGACGCCACGGAGCCCTGGAGCCGGTCGCCAAGGCGGGTGGCCCGAAGGCCACGCTCGGTGGCCGCAAGCGCGCGAGCCGGCGGCTGCGTGACGGCCTCGTCGTCAGCGAGGTGGTCCGCCCCTGGGACGCCCGCGTCCCACCGGAGGAGCGCGCGCTGCAGATCCCCGTACTCACCGACGGCACGGTGGTGCACGCGCCGGATCTCGACGAGGTCCGCGCCCACCACCGCGCCGCGATGTCCGAGCTGCCAGCGAGCGCGCTGGCGCTGGAGCCCGGCGATCCCGGCTGGATCCTCGAGGAGGAACGACCATGACCACCGACCGCTACGGACCCCACACCGCACTGCTCGTCGTCGACGTCCAGAACGACTTCGCGGACCCCGACGGCGGCCTGTACGTCGAGGGGGGCGAGGAGATCGTGCCCCTCGTCAACGAGGAGATCGCGGCCGCTCGAGCGGCCGGCGCCCTGGTCGTCTACACCCAGGACTGGCACCCACCGACCACCCCGCACTTCGCCAAGGACGGCGGGGTCTGGCCGGTGCACTGCGTCCGGGACACCTGGGGCGCCGAGCTGCACCCGGACCTCGAGGTCGCCGAGGACGCGCCGATCGTGCGCAAGGGCGTGGAGGGCGAGGATGGCTACTCCGGGTTCTCCGTCCGTGACCCCGTCAGCGGGGACACCACCGCCACCGAGCTCGGCAGCTACCTCGACGCCGCGCAGATCCGCCGCGTCGTCGTGACCGGGCTGGCCGGGGACGTGTGCGTGAAGGAGACGGCGCTCGACGCCGCGCGCCTGGGCTACGAGGTGGTCGTGCCCTTGGCCACGACCCGGATGGTGGAGCTCAACGAGGGCGACGGGGAGGCGGCCGTCGCGGCGATGCGGGCGGCCGGCGCCGAGGTCGAGGCGGCCTGAGCCCGAGCCGGCCAGGGCGTCGAGCCAGCCTGGGCCCGGGCCTGCGCGGGTCTCAGCCGGCGCCGGGCAGCGTCCCGTGCTCGAGCAGGTGCCGGAAGGCGGCCTCGTCGGCGACCGGCACCCCGGCGGCCTCGGCCTTGTCGAGCTTGGAGCCCGGGTCGGCACCGGCGACCACGACCGAGGTCCGGCCCGACACGCTGCCGGTCACCTTGGCGCCCCGCGCCTCCAGCGCCGCCTTGGCCTCCTCGCGGGTGAAGCCCTCCAGGGTGCCGGTCACCACCACCGTCCAGCCCTCGAGCAGGCTCGCATCCACCCCGGCCGGGGCGCCCTCCACCTCGGCCTCAGCGGTGATGCCGAGGTCGAGGAGGTCGTCGATCAGACGCGCGTTGCGCGGGGTGGCGAACCAGGCGGTGACCGCCGCGGCGATGACCGGCCCGATGCCGTCGATGGCCTCGAGCGTGTCCGCGTCGGCGTCCCGGATCGCCGTGAGGCTCGGCAGGGCGCGGACGAGCGCCTTGGCGTAGGTCGGGCCGAGGTGGCGGATGTTGAGGGCGACCAGGACCCGGTCGAGCGGCCGGGTCCGACCGGCCTCGATCCCGGCGAGGAGGTTGTCGACCCGCTTGGCGCCCCAGCTCTCCAGCGCGAGCAGCTCCTCGCGGTGCTCGTGCAGCCGGAACACGTCGGCGAGGTCGTGGACGAGCCCCTCGGCGAGCAGGAGGTCGACGGTGCGCTCGCCGAGCCCCTCGATGTCGAGGGCGGTGCGGGAGGCGAGGTGGGTGAGCGACTCACGGAGCCGGTTGGGACAGTCCACGTTCTCGCAGAAGTGGTGCGCCTCCCCCTCCGGACGGACGAGCGGCTCAGCGCAGAAGGGGCACCTCGCGGGCATGGACCACTCGGTCGCCGCCTCCGGCCGCTCGCTCAGCACCGGTCCCACCACCTCGGGGATCACGTCGCCGGCACGGCGGACGAGCACCGTGTCGCCCTCGCGGACGTCCTTGGCGTGGACCTGGATCTCGTTGTGGAGGGTCGCGTAGGTGATGCGCACCCCGCCCACCTCCACCGGGTCGAGCACCGCGTAGGGGGTGGCCTTGCCCGTCCGGCCGACGTTCACCTCGATGCGCTCGAGCCGGGTGGCCTGCTCTACGGGCGGCATCTTGTACGCGATCGCCCAGCGGGGTGCTCGGGCGGTGAAGCCGAGGTCGGCACGGGTGGCGAGGTCGTCGATCTTGACCACGACCCCATCGATCTCGTAGCTGCTCTCGTGCCGGGCCGCGGTCCAGCGCTCCACGTACCCCCAGACCGCCTCGAGGTCGTCGACCACCTCGGTCTCCGCAGCGACCGGCAGACCGGCGTCGGCGAGGGTGGCCATGGCCTGGCTGTGCCGCTGGAAGGACACGCCCTCGACGGCCCCGAGACCGTGGCACCACAGCGCCAGCGGCCGGGTCGCGGTCACCTCCGGATCCTTCTGCCTGAGCGCCCCGGAGGCCGCGTTGCGGGGGTTCATGAAGGCGGCCTCCCCACGCTCGATGCGCTCGGCGTTCATGCGCGCGAAGGCATCGAGCGGGTAGTACACCTCGCCGCGGACCTCGAGCAGGGCCGGCGGGTCGTCGAGGTGGAGCCGGTACGGCACGCCGGCGATCGTGAGCACCTGCGCCGTGACCTCCTCCCCGGTCGTGCCGTCGCCTCGGGTCGCGGCCGTGTCGAGCACGCCGCCGCGGTAGACCAGGTCGATGGCCACCCCGTCGATCTTCAGCTCGCAGGCGTAGGCGATGGGCGCGTCGGTGCCTCGGCGGACCCGCTCCGCCCAGGCCTCGAGCTCCTCGCGCGAGAAGGCGTTGTCGAGGCTGAGCATGGGCTGCGGGTGCGTGACGGGCGGGAAGGCGGTGTCCGGCGGGGCGCCGACCTGCTGGGTCGGCGAGGACGGGGTCTTGAGCTCCGGGTGCGCCTCCTCGAGCTCCTCGAGCTCCCGCACGAGCGCATCGAAGTCGGCGTCGGTCAGGTCGGGGGCGCTGAGGACGTAGTAGCGGTACCGCGCGGTGCGGACACGCCGCGCGAGCTCATCGTGACGCGCGCGTGCTTCGTGCGGGTCCTCTGGCACGGCGCTGGCCACGGCGGTGGGCTCCTCGGTCGGTGCGGGGTCAGGCTAGCGGTGGGGCAGGACACCACTCAGGCCCGCCCCCGGGGTGGTGGGCCTTGCCGTCGCAGGGCTCGCCCGCGGTCGTCCGGACGCCCCGCGCGGGGCGTCCGGCGGCGATGCGGACCCCGCGGCGAGGAACGCGCGAGAGCCGCTCGCGCACGCCACCGAGCGCACGGACCCTTGACCGCACGCGGAATCGAACGTATGTCAGGTGCCGCTTTGAGTGGATACACGTTGAGGCGGCGGGGGCGTGGCCTGCGGAAGTGTCGAGCTTGTTGCGCTGGCGGTCTGCGATCGCACTGTTACTGTGAAGACGGGTGAGTCGGGAGTAGCGCATGGAGTGGCTGATCGCCGGTGTCATGGTTCTGCTGATCGCGGCAAGGATCCTCGTGTCGCGCTACGACTACAACCAGGTCAAGGCCCGGACCCGACGCCATCTCGAGGGTGGCGGCAAGCTCAGCGAGGCACCCGATGTCACGCCTCCTCACGGCGGGGGCGGCGCGGGCTGAGCCAACGGCGTTGTGACGGTCAGGGCAGGTGCGAGGCGCTTGGCCGATCCACGATGTCCTGATAGGCACACCCGGTCCACTTCACAGCGACCGGGCGCCTTTGGGGTCAGCAATCGTGCGGTGGTGGGTGGCGGCGTTGCCGGCGTGTGCGGCGGCGTGGTCGCGGACGATGTGGGACCAGGCGCGGGCGTCGGCATCGCCACGGTGAGCGAGGACCATCAGCCGCAGCAGCCGGTTGGTGCGTTCGGCGTTGGTGAAGGGCCGGTCAGCGAGCCGGGCCTTGAACCATCGGATGGCCTCCTCGACCGAGGAGTTGGACTGCGGGTCGCCGGGCTGGTGGGCGGCCAGCTGGTCGCGCATCTGGCGGTCGCGGCCGTTCCAGGCGAGCCACGACTCGAGCTGCGGGCCAGGGTCGAGCTGCCGGGCGAGCTGGACGAAGGCATCCCAGTGTTGGGGTGACCGGGCGCAGTCGGAGAACGCGGCCTTGAAGCGGCGGGCGTCGGTGGTCTCGGTCGGGGTGGACGGCTGCTGGATCCAGGAGGGGAACAGGAAGGTGTCCTTGACGTGGTGGACGCACCAGACCGGCTGCGGGGCCGGTTCGGTTGCCGTGACGGGCCAGACCACCTTGACCGCGTTCAGGATCGCGGATGCCTGGTCAGCCACGACCGCGCGGGGACGCCCGCCCAGCAGACCGAAGAACCCGGCCCAGTCGGCCTGGTTGGCGTTGCCCGGCACCGCCTGGGCCATCACCGCCTTCCAACGGCCTCGATGCTGCGCGGTCGCGACCAGCAGCGTGTAGACCGTCACGCGCGCCATCTTCTTCTGCGCCGACCGGCGGTGCGGGTAACGGCCAAGCCCCGACGCCGAGGTCGAACGCCGGGTGACCCGAGTGCTGTCGCACACGATGACCTCCGGCCACTCGTCAGGACCGAGCTCGGCCCACAGCGACGGGCCGAACGTCTCCACCCAGTCCGCCACCAGCTGGCTGTGCGGTCGCCGTCCGGCCCGCCCTGCCGTGATGCGGATGTTGGCCGAGGCCTCCCGGTACGACGCCCCCTCCGCCACCGCCACCAGCGCAGCCGCCACGTCCCGCGTGTGGAACCGGTAGCGCCGCACGACCTGCGGTCCCTCGTGCGACGCGATCTTGCGCTCGCAGTCCAGGCACTCGCCCTCGGCGGTCAGCACCCGGGGCAGCGGCGGCGTGAACCGGTGCGCAGGCGCGCCATCAGGCACACACTTGAACCGTTGACGCTGCTGCGGCGGCTGCCCGTAGAACCCCGCCTTCACCACCCGACTGCCTGGATGCTCCGGGCAGGTCGGCAGGCCCGTAGACCCCACCACAACCTCCCCGTCCGACACCCACGGAGCCTACCTGGGACCGGGCTGCTGTATCCATTCAAAGCGGCACCTGACATATGTTCGAACGCAAGCTTATCGCTCGGTATCTCTCGGTATACGTCATCTATCGCGCAGGGCCGCGCGGGTAGCGCGCGGGAATGAAGGCTGAGAACGGCGCGAGAGCCGCTGCGGACGCACGAGAGCAGCGAGGGGAAGCCGCGCGGCATGCACGGGAGCCGCTGCGGACGCACGAGCAGCGAGAGGAAGCCGCGCGGCACGTGCGGGAGCAGCACGACCAACGCACGAGAGCAGC
>JBKHDS010000055.1:0-9361 GCA_046541215.1 Nitriliruptoraceae bacterium | reverse complement strand
GGGCGGACCGCGAGGCCGTCCACGTCCCAGGGGCGCACGAGCGTCTCCGTGGTGGAGACGTCCGCGAAGCGGCCATCGGCCCACAACGCGTCGCTGACGCGCATCACCTGGGGCACACCGGGGGTGTAGGTGCAGACGATCCCGCCCGGCGCGAGCGCCGCCGCGGTACCCGGGACGGCCAGCCAGGGCTCGAGGAGATCGAGGACGACGCGGTGCACGCGCACCCTGGTGAGCACGTCCACGACGTCACCGAGGTGGAGCTCCCAGGTGGCCGGAGCGCCGCCGAGGAAGCGCTCGACGTTGCGGCGTGCGACGCGCGCATGGTCCTCGCGCCGCTCGACGGAGATGACCCGACCGGTCGGCCCGACCGCGTCGAGCAGCGCCAGGGTGAGCGCCCCGGACCCCGCACCGGCCTCCAGCACCGTCGCGCCGGGTCGGATGTCGGCCTGGGCCACGATCATGGCCTGGTCCTTCGGGTGGATCACCTGCGCCCCGCGGGGCATCTTCAGGATCAGATCCTCCCGCGTGGGGCGCAGGACCGTGACCTCCATGCCCTTGCCGGTGCGGATGGCGCTGCCCTCCCGCACCCCGATGAGCGCGTCGTGCTCCACCAGCCCACCGTGGCTGTGCCACTGGGCGCCCGGCTCGAGCTCGACGAGGTAGCGCCGCCGCTTGCGGTCCACGAGCAGCACCAGCTCGCCCGCGGCGAGTGGGGCATCCGTGCCCGGCAGCACCGGCCCGCTCACGTGCGGGACCGTCCCGCTGCCGCCAGTACCGGCAGCGCCGCGAGGATGCGCTCCTGCTGGCGGCAGAAGGCGCACACCGACCCGGTGGTGGGCATGCCGCAGCGCTCGCAGGCCTCGACGATGACCTCGCGTTCGCGCTCGGGGTCGACGAGGCGGTCCTGGCGCTCGTAGAAGCCGAACAGGAACTGCGCCTTCAGCCCCGGGGAGGCGTGCTCGAGCAGGTCGAAGGCCTCCTTGAGCTCCTGGCCGGTGTTGCCCTCCACCAGGGGGCACTCCTCCACGACGTACTCGATGCCCCGCACGACGCAGTAGGCGGCGGTCTCCCGCTCCGAGAGCCGGTAGAGAGGCTTGATCTTGCGCACCTGGTTCGCGCCGGTGGCCGGGAGCACCGGCCGCTGGCGGGCCAGGAACGCGTCCTGCCAGCGCAGGATGTTGCCGAGCAGGGTGGCCGCCTCGTCGTCGAGGTTGTGGCCGGTGACCACGACGTCGTAGCCGTGCTCGATGGCGACCCGGTTGAAGGCGTAGCGCTTCGACAGCCCGCACACCCCACAGGCGGTCCGGCCCGAGGCGGTGGCACCGCTGGGCGTGGTGTAGCCGTAGGTCTCGGCCAGGTCGACCACGTGCAGGGTCAGGCCCCGCTGCGCCGCGAAGGTCTCGCAGATCGCCTGGCTGCGTGCCGAGTAGCCACCGATGCCGAGCCCGACGTACAGCCCGTCCACCTGGTAGCCCATGGTCGCGAGCGCGTCCCACAGCGCGAGCGAGTCCTTGCCGCCGGAGACCGCCACGAGCAGGCGCTGATCGTAGGAGCACATGCGCTCCGACGGCGCGCCACCGGGCGGCTGGTCGATCGCCTTGCGGACCTGGTTGTGGACGTGGTCGACGAGGTGCGTCGCGCACCAGGCCGAACGGTGGCGGCGCTCCTCGAGCACCGCCGGTGCCCGGCACACGGCACAGGTCGGGGCGGAGGACGCGCCACCGGACATCACCGGGCGGATCTCCACCTCGGCATCCGCAGCGAGCTCGTGGCCGGCGGTGACCAGCTCCCCGCCGCTGAGCACCAGGACGGTGTGCGGCAGGATGTCGAGGTGGTCGAGCAGGTCGGCGACGGTGCACGGACCGGCCACCTCGACGTGACGGTCGGGGTTGCGCAGGCGGACACGCACAGCTCAGCCCTCCTCGTGCGGTGTGGATGGACGTCAGGAGCGCAGGCTACGCGTCGGCGAGCAGGCCGATGGTCGCCGGCAGCACCGTGTCCTCCTCGCCACTCAACGACACCTCGGTGCCCCGGACGTCGACGGTCATCGGCTCGCCCTCGACGAGGCGGAAGCGGAACTCGGTGTGGGTCAGATCGACGATGAGTTGCCGGTCGTGGTAGCGCAGGTTGAACCGCAACCGGTCCCAGGGGCGCGGCAGCCGGGGGTCGAAGTGCAGGCTGCCATCGTGGTCACGCAGCCCACCGAACCCGTACACGAGCGTCATCCAGACCCCGCCGACCGAGGCGACGTGCACGCCGTCCACGACGTTGCCGGCGACATCGGCCAGATCCATCAGCAGGGCGTACTGGAAGTACTCCAGCGCCTTGCGCTCGTAGCCCACCTCGGCGGCGAGGATCGACTGCACGCACGCGGACAGCGAGGAGTCCCCGGTGGTGAGCGGGTCGTAGTAGTCGAAGTTGCGGCGCTTCTGATCGGGACTGAACTCGTTGCCGAGCAGGACCATCGCCAGCACCACGTCGGCCTGCTTGATCACCTGGTGCCGGTAGATCACGAGCGGGTGGTAGTGCAGCAGCAGGGGGTAGCGGTCGCTCGGGGTGTTGGCGAAGTCCCACCGCTCCTTCTCGAGGAAGTTCGCGTCCTGGGGGTTGATGCCCCGGTCCGCGTCGTAGGGGATGTGCATCGCCTCCGCCGCCTGCTCCCAGCGGGTGACCTCCTCGAGCCGCAGGTCGGTGGTGTGCTCGAGCGCGGCGAAGGCGGCCGGCTCCTCCTCCTGCAGCCAGCGGATGGTCTCGGCGGCGAAGCGGAGGTTCGAGCGGGCCATGAGGTTGGTGAAGGTGTTGTCGTTGACGACGGTGGTGTACTCGTCCGGACCGGTCACCCCGTGGATGTGGAAGGTGCCGGTCTCGGGGCTGAAGAACCCGAGCCCGGACCACATCCGCGCGGTCTCGACGAGGATCTCCGCACCCACCTCCTTGAGCAGGTGCTTCTCGCCGCGCACGTTGACGTAGTGGCGGATGGCGTGGGCGATGTCGGCGTCGATGTGGTACTGCGCCGTACCCGCGGCGTAGTAGGAGGACGCCTCCTCGCCGTTGATCGTGCGCCACGGGAACAGCGCCCCGTCCTCGCTCAGCTCCCGGGCCCGCTCGCGGGCCAGCGGCAGCATGGAGTGGCGGAACCTGAGGAGGTTGCGGGTCACGCGTGGCTCGGTGTAGGTCAGGAAGGGCGCGACGTAGACCTCGGTGTCCCAGAAGTAGTGGCCCTCGTAGGCCTGGCCGGTCAGGCCCTTGGCCGGGATGCCGGTCGTCTCCGCGCGTGCGGACGCCTGGCAGAGCTGGAAGATGTTCCAGCGGATCGCCTGCTGGACGCGGGTGGAGCCCTCCACCTCGACGTCCGCCCGACGCCAGTAGTCGGCGAGGTGGTCGCGCTGCGCCGCCTCCAGCGCCCCGTAGCCCTGGGTGAGCGCCCGGTCCAGGGTCCGCCAGGTGCGGTCGACGAGCTCACGCGCCGGCACGTTGCGTGAGCTGTGGTAGCTCATGAACTTCGTGAGCCGGATCGGGACACCGGCCCGCGCGTCGACGGTGAACACCACCTTGCCGAGGTCCTCGCTCGCGGAGCGGTGCGCCCGCCAGGGGTTGTCGGTCTCGAGCACGTGGTCCACGCCGACGCCGAGGGTCATGCGCGAGTTCGTCGTCCGGTAGCCGAGCACGATGCGGTGCCCGTCCTGCTCGATGTCGTTGTTGTTGAGCACCCGGTGCCCGAAGCCCCGGGAGCGCCGCGGGTCGAGCGGCCCACCGTTGCGTGGCTCGTCCTCGGCTCGGGCGTCCTGCCGGTTCAGCAGCTGGGAGGAGACGACCACGGGCGCGTCGGCGTCCACCGTGATCTCGTAGGAGATGGCGCCGAGGTGGCGTTGCGCGAAGGAGACCAGGCGGGAGGTCCGCAGGTGCACGTGCTTGCCGCTGGGGGTGGACCAGCTGAGCGTGCGGCGCAGCACGCCCTCGCGGAAGTCCAGACTGCGCTCGTAGTCGATCAGGCGGGCGGTCGGCAGGAACAGCGGCTCGTCGTCGACGTACAGCTTCAGCAGGGTCGCATCGGGGCAGTTGACGATGGTCTGTCCGGTGCGGGCGAAGCCGAACGCCTCCTCGGCGTGCACGATCGGCCACGTCTCGTGGAAGCCGTTGACGAAGGTGCCCGGCTCGATGGCGGGGCGCCCCTCCTCGAAGGTGCCCCGCATGCCGAGGAAGCCGTTGCCGAGCGCGAACAGCGTCTCGGCGTTGGGCATCCAGCGGTTGGAGAACCCCCGCTCGACGAGCCGCCACTCGTCCGGGGGGAAGAGGTGCTCGGGCGGCAGGCGGAGCTCACGGGGGATCATCGACGCATCCTCGAGCAGCGGGGAGCGAGGTGGGCCACCGCGTGACCCACCGGGGTGTCCGCCACGCTAGTGAGTCTGACGAGCGCACGTGCGCCAACGGTGCCGACCGGCCAGCGGCGGGTCAGTAGGCCGCCTGGCAGAACCCGTGGTTGCAGTACCCGCCCGGGTGCTTGGCGAGGTACTGCTGGTGCTCGGCCTCCGCCCAGTACAGCGCCCCGAGGTCCTCCACGGTGGTCGTGATGGTGCCGGGGACCCCGGCTGCCTCGAGCCGGGCCTGGTAGCGCTCGCGGCTCGCGAGGGCGGCCTCGCGCTGCTCGGCGCTGGTGGTCAGCACGATCGAGCGGTACTGGGTGCCGATGTCGTTGCCCTGGCGCATGCCCTGGGTCGGGTCATGCTGCTCCCAGAAGGCGGCGAGCAGGACGTCGAGGTCGACCCTCGCGGGGTCGTAGACGATGCCGGCGACCTCGGCGTGGCCGGTTCGGCCCGTGCACACCTCGGCGTAGGTCGGGTTCGGGGTGGTCCCTCCGGCGTAGCCGACGAAGGTCGTCCACACGCCCTCGAGCTGCCAGAAGATGCGCTCGGCGCCCCAGAAGCAGCCCATGCCGACCACGAGCAGCTCGTGGCCATCCGGCCACGGCGGCGTGATGGGCCGGCCGTGGACGTCGTGGGCGTCGGGGACCGGAAGGGGCGTGGCGCGACCGGGCAGGGCGTCCTCGGGTGCCACCACCTCCAGGGAGCGACGGGCGAACCGCATGCGACCTCCTCGTGGGCGTGCTGGAGCGGGTTCGGAACCGGTCGGGGGGGCGGCCGGGCCGGCGGCGGGCACACCGCCGCACGACCCGGCCCGGGCTCAGGCGTCGCGCAGGCTGCGCAGGACGTAGCGCAGGATCCCGCCGTGGCGGTAGTAGGCCGCTTCGCCGGGGGTGTCGATGCGGACCTTGGCGTCGAAGCCCGAGACCGTGCCGTCGGGCGTCGTGACCGTCACGTGCACCGAGGTGGGGATCGTGCCCTCGTTCAGCGCCGTGATCCCCGTGATGTCGAAGCGCTCCTCGCCGGTCAGGCCCAGGTCATCGGCGGTCCGCCCCTCGGGGAACTCCAGCGGCAGCACGCCCATCCCGATCAGGTTGGAGCGGTGGATGCGCTCGAAGGAGGTGGCCAGCACCGCGCGCACCCCGAGCAGGGCGGTGCCCTTGGCGGCCCAGTCCCGGGAGGACCCGGAGCCGTACTCCGCGCCCGCGAGCACCACGAGCGGGACGCCTGCGGCCTGGTACCGCTCGGCGGCCTCGTAGATCGAGGTCACCTCGCCGTCGCCGAGCAGGTCGCGGGTGTAGCCGCCCTCGGTCCCCGGTGCGAGCTGGTTGCGCAGCCGGATGTTGCCGAAGGTGCCCCGGATCATCACCTCGTGGTTGCCACGCCGGGAGCCGTAGGAGTTGAAGTCCCGCCGCTCGACCCCGTGCTCGACGAGGTAGCTGCCCGCGGGGCTGTCGAGCTTGATCGCCCCGGCCGGGGAGATGTGGTCGGTGGTGACCGAGTCGCCGAGCTTGGCCAGCACCCGGGCACCCTGGATGTCGGTCACCGGATCCGGCTCGGCGCCCATCCCGTCGAAGAAGGTGGGCTTGCGGATGTAGGTGGAGGCATCGTCCCAGGCGAAGGTGTCACCCGCGGGGGTGGGCAGGCTGCGCCAACGCTCGTCGCCGTCGAAGACCGAGGCGTACTTCTCGCTGAACATCTCCGTGACGAGCGCCTGGTCGACGACCTGCTCCACCTCCATCGGCGAGGGCCAGATGTCGGCCAGCATGACCGGCTGGCCGTCAGCGCCGGTGCCGAGCGGCTCGGACAAGAGGTCGAGGTCCATGGTGCCGGCCAGGGCGTAGGCCACCACCAGCGGCGGGGACGCGAGGTAGTTCATCTTCACGTCGGGGTTGATGCGCCCCTCGAAGTTGCGGTTCCCGCTGAGGACGGAGACGACCGCGAGGTCGTGCTCCTGGACCGCCTGGCTGACCTCGGGGATCAGCGGGCCGGAGTTGCCGATGCAGGTGGTGCAGCCGTAGCCGACGAGGTTGAAGCCGAGCTTGTCGAGGTAGGGGGTCAGCCCGGCGCGGTCGTAGTAGTCCATGACCACCTTGGACCCCGGGGCCAGGGTCGTCTTCACCCACGGCTTGCGCTCCAGGCCAGCCTCGACGGCCTTGCGGGCCAGCAGTGCCGCCGCGATCATCACCGAGGGGTTGGAGGTGTTCGTGCAGGAGGTGATGGCCGCGATCGTCACCGCCCCGTGGTCCAGCTCGAAGCTGGTCCCGTCGGCGAGGGTGACCGGGGTCGGCTTCGACGGGCGGCCGAGCACGTGGCGGGTGGGCTGGAGGGCCGGCGCCACGGCATCGTCCCCGTCACCGGCAGCGACCGGGTCGGAGGCCGGGAAGGTCTCCTCCAGGCTCTCGTCGAGGCCGGTCGCCTCGCCCGCCTCGGTGTAGTCCCGCAGCGCGACACGGAAGGAGTCCTTCGCCTTCGACAGATCCACACGGTCCTGGGGACGCTTCGGGCCAGCCAGGGATGGCACCACCGTGGCCAGGTCGAGCGTGAGCTGCTCGGAGTAGCGCGCCTCGCGGGTGGGGTCGTGCCACAGGCCCTGCTCCTTGCAGTAGGCCTCCACGAGGGCGACCTGCTCCTCGGAGCGGCCGGTGAAGCGCAGGTAGCGCAGGGTCTCCTCGTCCACGGGGAAGATCGCGGCGGTCGAGCCGTACTCCGGGGACATGTTGCCGATGGTGGCGCGGTTGGCGAGCGGCACCGCGGCGACGCCCGAACCGTAGAACTCCACGAACTTGCCGACCACCCCGTGCGAGCGCAGCATCTCGGTGATGGTCAGGACGAGGTCCGTCGCCGTCGCTCCCTCGGGCAGCTCGCCCTCGAGCTTGAAGCCCACGACGCGCGGGATGAGCATCGAGATCGGCTGGCCGAGCATGGCGGCCTCGGCCTCGATGCCCCCGACCCCCCAGCCGAGCACGCCGAGCCCGTTCACCATGGTCGTGTGGGAGTCGGTCCCCACCAGGGTGTCCGGGTAGGCCCGCAGCACCCCGTCCGGGCCCGGCTCGCCGAACACGACCCGCGCGAGGTACTCGATGTTGACCTGGTGGACGATCCCGGTGCCGGGCGGGACGACCTTGAACCCGTCGAACGCCCCCTGGCCCCAGCGCAGGAACTGGTAGCGCTCGCGGTTGCGCTCGTACTCGTACGCGATGTTGCGCTCGAGGGCGTCGGCCACTCCGAAGACGTCCGCGACGACGGAGTGGTCGATGACGAGCTCGGCGGGGACGAGTGGGTTGATGCGCGCGGGGTCACCCCCGAGCTCCACCATGGCCTCGCGCATCGCCGCGAGGTCGACCACGGCTGGCACCCCGGTGAAGTCCTGCAGGACGACGCGTGCCGGGGTGTACTGGATCTCGGTGGACGGCTGCGCCTCGGCGTCCCAGCCGGCCAGCGCGGTCACGTCCTCCGCCGTGATGTTGACGCCATCCTCGTTGCGCAGGAGGTTCTCGAGCAGGATCTTCAAGCTGAAGGGGAGCCGGTCGGCGCCAGGGACCGCGTCGAGACGGTGGATCCGGTAGGTGCGGCCACCGACGGTCAGGTCGCTGCTGGCGGAGAAGCTGTCCATGCGGGGATCTCCCGGGTCGGGGGTCGGCACGAAGCAGGCCGGTCGAGGGCCCTCGCCGGCACCGTAGCCGACGCCGAACGCCCCCTCGGAGCCGACCCGGCACGCCCGGTGCGACGAGGTGGCCACACGGATAGCGGCGGGTCGCCCAGCCGGCCTAGGCTCCCGAGCAGGCTCCCCGCCCGTCCCCCCTAAGCGAGGCTGACCACCATGCCAACCCTCGTCCTCGTCCGTCACGGCCAGTCCCTGTGGAACCTCGAGAACCGCTTCACCGGCTGGGTCGACGTGCCGCTCACGGCCAAGGGCATCGCCGAGGCGGAAGCCGCCGGCGAGCGCCTGCGCGGCCACCGCTTCGACGTGGCCTACACCTCGGCGCTCAGCCGGGCCCAGGAGACCCTGCGGATCATCATGGAGGTCGCAGGCTTCACCGACCTGCCGGTGATCCGCGACCAGGCGCTGAACGAGCGCCACTACGGCGACCTGCAGGGGCTGAACAAGGCCGAGACCGCCGAGCGGTACGGCAAGGATCAGGTCCACACCTGGCGGCGCTCCTACGCGACGCCGCCCCCGAACGGCGAGGCGCTGAAGAACACCGCCGAGCGCACCCTGCCCTTCTTCGAGCGGGCCATCCTCGGCGACATCAAGCAGGACAAGGACGTGCTGGTCGTCGCCCACGGCAACTCCAACCGGTCGATCGTGATGCAGCTGGACGACCTCGATGAGGAGGGCGTGCTCTCTCTGGAGCTCGGGACCGGGGTGCCGCTCGTCTACGACCTCGCGACGGATGGCACCGTGCAGAGCAAGACGATCCTGGAGTGAGCTCCGACCGCGTCGGTGCCGTGCAGGTCCAGCTCGACCGGCACCGGCCGCGGGATGCGTCCGAGGCCCGCTCGCTGTCCCGGACCCGCCAGCTGCTCACCTGGCTCGCTTCCCCGCTCGACGAGCACGCCGACCCGACGCACGTGACCGGCTCCGCGATCGTGCTGGACGAGCGCTCTCGCGTGCTGCTGCACCGCCACAAGCGGCTCGGTCGGTGGCTGCAGCCGGGCGGCCACCTCGACCCGGGTGAGCTGCCGTGGCAGGCCGCGGTGCGCGAGACCCGGGAGGAGACGGGCCTGGATGCCCACCCCCCCGCCTTGGGGGTCACGCTCGTCCACGTCGACGTGCACGAGGGCCCGCGCGGCCACGTCCACCTCGACCTGCGCTACCTGCTGCTCGCACAGGCGGCCGCGGCCTTCTCCCCCGCGGCCGGCGAGTCGCCGGACGTGGCCTGGTGCTCCGCGGCGGAGGTCCGACGGCACGCGGACACCTCGACGCTGGCGGCGGTGGGCGCGGCGCTCGACTGATGCACGTTCACGCGCGCTGCGCTGCCCAGCGGCCTCAACCG
>JBKHDS010000054.1:0-9416 GCA_046541215.1 Nitriliruptoraceae bacterium | reverse complement strand
CGGCGTCGGGCCGGCCACGTCATCGAGGGTGTGCCCGGTGATGGGCGTGTGCTGGGGTGCGGTGGTGTGGTCGGTCATGGGGGATCCTGGGCGGGTGTCGTCGCGGGTCGGCGGCCGGGGACGGTCAGTCGCGGACGCGGGTCTGGCGCGGGTCGAAGGCGTCGCGCAGCCCGTCGCCGATGAAGTTCACCGACAGCGCGATGACCACGATGAACACGCCCGGCCACCAGAACAGCCACGGTCGAGACACCATCGCGGTCTGGTACTGGCTGACGAGGCTGCCGAGCGAGACGTCCGGCGGCTGGACGCCGAGGCCCAGGAAGGACAGGGCGGTCTCGAGCAGGATGCCCGAGGCGATCGCGAGCGTCGCGGTGACGATGATGACCCCGATGGTGTTCGGCAGGATGTGCTTGTAGATGATCCGCCACGGTGAGGTGCCGATCGCGCGTGCGGCCTCGACGAACTCCTTCTCCCTGAGTGCCAGGAACTCCCCGCGAACGAGCCGGGCCAGCCCGGTCCAGGTGACCAGGCCGAGCGCGATCCCCAGCACGATGATCCCGGACCGTCCCGCGATCGCGGCCAGCACGGCCGCGAAGATCAGGGTCGGGATCGAGATCATCATGTCGGTCAGGCGCATCAGCACCCCCTCGACCCAGCCCCGGTAGAAGCCGGCGACCGCGCCGACGAGCGTGCCCGTGACCGTCGCGACGACGCCGATCAGGAAGGCCACCACGAGGGACTGCTGGGTGCCGCGCATGACGAGCGCGAAGTAGTCCTTGCCGACGTTGTCCTGGCCGAAGGGCTGCTCCCCGAGGCTGAAGGGGCCGTCCGCCCACAGGGTGGGACGGCCACCGTCGATGATGTCGGCGGTGCCCTCGTAGTCCTTGTCCCACCAGCCGTCGTAGGGCCCGAACCCGATCGAGGAGTAGGCCAGGACGACGACCGCGCCGAGGGTGAGCATGCCCAGCAAGGCTGCCCGGTGCCGGAAGAACCGACGTCGGATCAACTGGCCCTGGGTGCGGGCGATGATCTCCATGCCGTCGTCGGCGACGGTCAGCGGCTGCTGCGGGGGCGTGTCGCCCTGGGAGGTCGGTGGTGAGGCCGGTCCGATCTCGGTGCTCATGCGGGGTCCCTTCCCGGTCGGGCGTCGCTCAGGACAGGCGGATGCGCGGGTCGAGGTAGGCGTAGGCGATGTCGGCGAGCATGTTGAACAGCACGATCGAGCCACCGGCGACGACGAAGAACGCCATGACGGGGTTCGGGTCGACCTCGTTCAGACCGGTGATGAACAGGAACCCCATACCCTGCCAGCCGAACACCGTCTCGGTGATGACCGCCCCTCCGATGACCGCCCCGAAGTCGAAGGCGACCAGGGTGGTCACAGGGATGAGCGCGTTGCGGAAGCCGTGGCGCATGACGACCGTGCGCTCGGTCAAGCCCTTGGCGCGGGCGGTGCGGATGTAGTCCTGGTTCATGACCTCGAGCATGCTCGAGCGGGTGTAGCGGGTGTAGACCGCGAAGGAGATCAGCAGCAGCGCGAGGGTCGGCAGCAGCAGGTGACCGATCGAGTCGAGCCCCACCTCCCAGAAGTTCCCGGTGAACCCCGGGGTCACCGAGCCGACCGTGGAGACGGGTCGGCCGCGAACAGCGTCGGCGTAGGTCGCGTAGGACTGCAGCATGTAGTCGGTGAAGATCACCCCGCCGACCAGCGTGGCGGTGAGCGCCGAGGCGGACATCGCCTGGCGACGCTGCAGCCCGCCCAGCGCCGCCCCGACCCCGAGCGCGACGGCGATCGAGACGAGGTACAGGCCCAGGATGATCCATGCGCTCGGATCGGCCAGGATCGGCTCGGAGAACAGGTAGAAGACGTACCCGATGCCCGCGGTGACCAGGGCGGCGATGACGGGTGGCCGGTGCCGGAACCCCGCCGTCAGGAAGGTCGCGGCCCCGGCGGAGATCAGCGCGAGCGCGAGCACGACCCAGGGGCCGAACGCCGGGTCGGCGAACCACCGGGTGGTGGAGAAGAAGAAGAGGATGATGGCGGTGCTGCCGAAGGCGACCGCGAGCGTGGTGACGCGGCGGCGGGTGTCCCCGCCGAGGATGCCCATCCAGGCGACGGCGCTCACCGCCGAGAGCGCGAGGATGACGGTCGGAGCGATGGTGGGATCCGCGAGCCAGTTGTTGAACTCGATCGCCGCGTACTGCTTCAGCATGACCGCGACCCAGAAGATCGGGAGCGAGAAGAACAGGAACGCGGCGAAGGTCAGGGTGTAGTCGAAGCCGCTGTACTGGCGCAGCGCGGAGATGATGCCGATCATGACGCCGAAGACGATCGCGAGGATGGTCGCGACGATGACCATCTTCAGCGTGGCGGCGGCCGCGCTCGACAGCAGGGCGGTCACGTCCTGGCCGCGGATGTTCGTGCCGAAGTCCCCTCGCAGCACACCGCCGAGCCAGCCGAGGTAGCGCACGGGGATCGGGGTGTCGAGCTGGAGCAGTTCGATCCGGGCTTGCTGCTGGATCAGGGCGTCGCCCTCGTCCTGGATGCCGCGAAGGTCCTCGAGCGGATCACCCGACAGCGCGGTGCCCACGTAGACCACGAAGGACGCGAGCAGCAGGGTGAAGGTCGAGATCAGGAACCGTCTGAGGATGAAGATCGCCACGCGCAGCCTCCGTTCGAGGCGGGAAGCCTAACCCGCGACGCGCTGACAGGCAGGGACGAGGTGCCCCAGACCGAGGTGCCCAAGGGTCCTCGATCGTCGCTGTGTGGGCGTGCGGGGTCCCCCGCAGTGATCGGGCCGGGTACGGCACCGCCGTACCCGGCCCGGGTCGTGCTCGGTGCTCACCGAGCGGTGGTCACCGGTTCACCGGTGACCACCGTCGATGGTCAGCCGATGCTCCACTCCTCCATGTTCCAGGTGATGCCACCCTGGCTGAAGTTCAGCTCGACACCCTGCAGATCCTCGGCCCAGGCCGCGAGGCCGGGGAAGGTGTACAGCGGGATGGTCGGGATGTCCTCCCAGAGGACCGCCTCGATCTCGGCGACCAGGTCGCGTGCGGCGTCCGGATCGAGCTCGGTCAGGAGCTCGTCGAACAGCGCGTCGACCTCCTCGCTGGAGTAGCAGCCGTTGTTGTTGCCCTTCGAGCCGGGGGCGCAGGCCTCCGGGGACTGGAAGGTGGACGCGGCGCCGCTGACGTACGCGGAGCCGACCCAGGCGAACATCGCGACCTCGAAGTCACCCTCGTTCAGGCCGACCCCGAAGAAGTCGTCCGTCCCGTTGTCGATGACGTTGAAGCCCGCCTCGTTGCAGGCGTCACGGATGAGCTCGACCTGGTTGGTCCGACGCGGGTTCGGCTGCTGGTAGCCGATCCGCACGTCCATACCGACCATGCCCTTCTCCTCGAGGATGGCCGCAGCCGCCTCGATGTCCTGCTCGGCGTAGTCGGCGGCGTTGGTCGCCGCGACCTGCTCCTCGTAGTCCGGCTGGAAGGAGTAGGTCAGCCGGGCGTCGAGGACCTCAGCCTCCGGGTTCAGCGGCTGGATCAGGTTCGTGACGATGCGCTCACGCGGCACGCACAGGGCGAAGGCCTCGCGCAGCTCACGGTCCGCGAAGGGCTGGTCCGGACCCATGTTGAAGTCCAGGTGCTCGTAGACGAACTGGTCCGCCGTCTCGACCACGACGCCCTGGATGCCCTCGAGCTGGTTCAGCAGGTCGGGGTTCGGCTGCGGGTCGATGAGGTCGACCTCGCCGTTCTGCAGGGCCTGGGCCATCTGGTCCTGGGCCAGGAAGCGGAAGACGATGCTGTCGGCGGCGGGAGCCGGACCCCAGTACTCCTCGTTGACGGTCAGGGTCAGGGACTCACCGGCGACCCACTCCGACAGCTTGTAGGGGCCGTTGGAGGGGATCAGCTCCTCGTCGAGCAGCTCTCCCGGGTTCATGACCCAGCCGTTGTTGTAGAACTCGGCGGCGTCACGCAGGGCGTCGACGTCGTCGTTGCGGATCGCCTCGACGAACTCCTCGAGGCTCAGCCCGCCCTGCTCGGCGACGACGTGCGCCGGCAGCAGCAGCGGGTTGATCGCCTCCCAGGATGCGTAGGGCTCCGAGTACTCGACGGTGAGGGTCTTGTCCTCGACGTCGCAGTCGGGCTTCACCCAGTCCGAGAAACCCGCGGTTCCAGCGGTCGAGAACAGCGGGACGGGGTCTCCGTCCTCGGTCTCCTCGCCGGACTCGTAGTACCCGGAGTTCCCGGCCCAACCCAGCAGCATGTCCGCGCAGGCGACCGGGGTGCCGTCCGACCAGACCGCCTCGTCGTTGATGGTGTACTCGACGATCTGCGGGTCCTCGCTGACGAGCTCGTAGGTGCCGAGGTTCTCGTTCGGCGCGGCGAACCCGGCGGGGTCGTACTGCCAGAAGCCCTGGAGCACCCCGTTCAGGATGACGGTGTTCCGGAACGCGTTCTGGTCCGCGGTGTTGTTGTTGTAGGACGCGAACTCCTGCTCGGCCGCGTAGACGACCGTGCCGCCGGACGCCCCCTCGTCGTCGCCAGCCTCGTCGTCACCGGCCTCGTCGTCGCCGGCCTCGTCGTCACCCTCCTCGTCCCCGGTGGTGTCCTCGGACCCATCCGTCGGCTCGTCGGTCTCGGTGGTGTCGTCGCCCCCGCAGGCGCTCAGTACGAGCGCGGCAGCCGCGGCGAACGCCGTCACCGTGACGGTGCGTCGTCTCATCAGCATCAGTTGTTGCTCCTCCGTCGTGCGTTCCCGGCCGGGTGACCGGGACGTCTCGTCGTGGCCGCTCTCGGGGCCTGGTGCCGGTTCCGGTCGGATCCGGCACACCGCTGCCGTGAGGTGAGCGGCGACCGCCCGGGTGGGCAGACACAGCTCGACCACGCAGCGGAGCCTAGCGACTTACTACCCAGGTAGGACGACAGGTCGTGCGCGGGTGAGCGGTCGTCGCTCGGATGGGGCGGTCGGCCGGGGCGTGGGCGGGGGATGGCCGGGGCATCGGTGGCGGAACGGGTCCTGTACGGCGCCCGGACCGGACAGTAGGCTGCACGATGAGAGAACGGCTCCGGCGACGACCGGAACCGGACCGAGGCTGGCGGGCAGGAGACGGACGATGGCGCGGCGCAACGACCCGATCGAGACCTTGCTCGGACCGCTCGAGCAGGACGTGATGGAGGCGGTCTGGGACCTCGGTGAGTCGACCGTCCGCGACGTGCACGGCCGGCTCGCCGCCGATCGGAAGATCGCGTACACGACCGTCATGACGACGATGACGCGTCTGGCGAGCAAGGGGCTGCTGGTCCGCGACACCGACGCGCTGGCGCACCGGTACCGGCCGGCGATCACCCGTGAGCACTACGCGCGCTCCACGGTCGAGGGGGTCATGGACTGGCTCCTGGACCGGTTCCCGGAGCCTGCCGCGGCCTACCTCGCCGACGTCGTCGAGTCCGTGGACGAGGACAGCCTCGCGGAGTTGCGTGCCGCCGCGGCACGGCGGCGCGACGGCGAGCGCTGACCACGGTGGACCTCGGCGTCCTCTTCTCCCTGCCGCTCGAGTCGGTCGCGATCCGGGCGGTGCTGGCGACGCTGCTCGCCGGGCTCGTCGCACGAGCGCTGCTGCGCCGGGTGCTCAGCTGCCCGCAGGTGCGGGTCATCGCGGCGATCGCGCCGCTGCTCGCGCTCACGGCGGTGGTCCTCCTGTCGGGCACGCAGCTCCGGCTTCCGATGGTCATGCTCCCCGCCGAAGGTGCGCACGCGGTCACCATCCCCGTTCCTGACGGGTACCTGCACTTCGTCCCACTCGCCGTGCCGTTGGTCGCGGGCATCTGGGCGATCGTGGCGCTCCTCCGCCTCCTCCGGCGTGGTCTCGCCCACCGACGGACCTGGGTCGAGGCGCGCGAGGCGTTGGCGAGGAGCCCGCGCCCGCCGGTGAAGCTGGTGCGCCTCGCCGAACGCGTCGCTGTCCGGATGAAGGTCGCGACGCCGGCGCTCGCGCTCGTCAACGGCTGCCGGGGCGGTGCGTACATCGTCGGGACCCGGGCGCCGATCCTGGTGCTGAGCGAGGAGCTCCTGCAACGGTTGGACGCTGAGGAGCTCGAGGGGGTCATCGCGCACGAACTGGCTCACGTACGCCGCCGGGACACACCCGTGGCGGCCGCGCTGGGCAGCGTCCGCGACCTGATGTTCTTCGTCCCCGGCGCCGGCTGGGCGGTCCGCCAGCTGCACCGGGAACGCGAGCGGGCTGCGGACCTGCTCGCGGTGCGCACGACCGGGCGGCCCGGCGCGTTGGCCAGCGGCCTGCTGAAGGTGCTCGAGGAGGCACCGGCCGGTCACGTCGCCTGTGCGCCCCTCGCACCCGCCGGCAGCGTGGTGGAGCGGGTCCGGCTGCTGGTCGATGACGGGCCGCCGCCACGGCGTGGACGCCGGCTGGTCGAGGCGAGCTCCGTCACGGTGCTCACCGTGGTCGCCGTGATCGGGGCCCTCATCGTGCCCGGCACCTGGGCCGGGCCGGAGCGTGAGCGGGACGCGCTCGCGCTGGTGTGGTCCTCCGCAGCACCGGTCCCATCCACCGCCGCACCCGCCGTGGAAGCTCGGGCCTTCCATACCTACCGCCGAACGGCCCTGGAGGTCGCGGCTCCAGCGCGATCGGTGCACGGCCGGATCGCGGAGCACAGCCAGGACAACCGGCGCGCCGTCCTGCACGCCTGTGCCGATGCGTCGACCACCTGCCCGGTGCCGCAGCAGAGCGTCTCGCTCGGGCTGCGTCCGGCGTCGATCACCTACGACGAGCCGGCGTTCTCACGGTGGGAGGCGCGACAGGTCGGAGGGGACGCCTCCCGCGACGGCTTCCGGGTGTTCGTCCTGGCCAACCAGCCCGGCTGAGCCGCGACGCCACGCTGCTACCCTCCAGGCGACCACCCGCCCCGCCCGTCGTCCTGCGCGCGGTCGATCCCGAGGGGGACCTCATGCTCGTCGTCATCGCCGTGCTGCACATCCTGCTCAGCCTCACGCTGATCGGCCTCGTCCTGCTGCACCGAGGACAGGGTGGGGGGCTCTCCGACATGTTCGGCGGTGGTGGTGGCGCCCTGAAGGGCTCCGCGGTCGTGGAGAAGAACCTTGACCGCATCACCGTGGTGACGGGCACGCTCTTCCTCGTCACGAACGTGCTGCTCGTCATCTACCTGTGAGGTGACCGCCGCCCGGCTCGGTCGCCGGCGCCTCGCGCCCGTCGGTGTCGCACTCCTGCTGCTCACGCCGCTGCTGGGCTGCGAGCCCCAGCCGACCGAGCCGCCGACAGCGCCGCCGCTGACGACACCCGAGCCGGACGCCGACTCCGGGCCGGAACCGGTCGCCGGCGGCACGCTGCGGGTCGGGCTCGTCGTCGACCCCGTCACCCTCGACCCTCGCTTCATCGTGGACGACGAGGGCGAGGTGATCGTCGACGCCCTCTTCGACCCTCTCATCCGGCTCGATGAGCGCGGCCGCGCACAGCCTGGAGCGGCGGAACGGTGGGAGGTGGACGAGGACGGGACCTCCTTCCGTTTCGAGCTGCGCCCGGCCACCTTCCACGACGGGACGCCCGTCACGGCTGCGGACGTGAAGCGGACCTTCGACCGCATCGCCGACGGCACGGCGGATCCCCCCTCCTTCCTCGCCTACCTGCTCGAGGATGTGGTGGGCATCGAGGAGGCGCAGCGCGATGGCGAGGGGCTGGCGGGCGTCGTCGTCGAGGACGAGCGCACCCTGCGCATCGATCTTCGTCGGCCGCACCCGAGTTTCCTCTTGACCCTGGCCGACCCGAGCCTGGTCCCAACCCCGCCCGGCGCCGATGCTGACGTGGAGGCGTACGGGAGCGAGCCCATCGGCAACGGGCCCTTCGCCATGGCCGGGCCCCGCGAACCGGGATCGTTCATCCGGATCGTCCGCCACGAGGAGCATCACGCGCCGCCGTTGCTGGATGAGGTGCTGTTCACCCTGTACGAGCCTGCGGCTGCCGACACGGCGCAGTGGAACGACCTGGTCGACGGGCAACTCCAGGTCGCGCAACTGGTGCCGTCTCGTCGTGAGGAGGCCATCGAGCGGTTCGGTGTCTCGGTCGACGGCTACCGCGGACCGGGCGTGCTGGATGGCATCCGCTCGCCGGTGTACCTGTACGGCTTCGACGTGACCCGTCCCCCCTTCGACGACGTGCGTCTGCGGCGGGCGTTCGCCCTCGCCATCGACCGCGACCGGCTCGCCGTCGAGGTCACCGAGGGGACCCGCGCCCCGGCGAGCTCGGTGGTGCCGCCCGCGATCCCTGGCGCGCAGCCGGGGGCCTGCGATGCCTGCGTGTTCGACCCGGACGAGGCCCGGCGGCTGCTCGACGAGGTGATCGCCGACCTCGTGCGTGCGGACGAGCCGGACGAGCCGGCGGACGGCAGCGATGACGCGGCCCTCGACGCGGACGACGGCGCCGGGCCCCCGGCGGATCCCGAGGGCGAAGCTGGCGCAGGAGGTGCTGAAGGGGAGGGTCCGACCGATGGCGGGGAGGGTGACGAGCCGCCTGCCGACGAGGAGGATGCTGCGGGTGAGCCGAGCAGGGACGGTGATGATGCCGGCGGTCCGGAGGGCGTGGACGGTGGGACCGAGGACCGGGTGACGCTGCCGCCGGCTTCGGAGGTCCTGGGTCCGATCACGCTGACCTACAGCCAAGGCGTGTTCCACCGGGCGATCGCGGATCGGATGGCCCGTGACCTCTCGGAGACGCTCGACCTCGAGGTCGGCGTCGAGGCCCAGGAGCTCGGAGCGTTCATCCGGGGTGTCCGGCGGGGGGACACGCCGGTGTTCCGGCTCGGGTGGGATGCCACGGAACCGGACCCCGCCAGCTACCTGTACCCGCTGTTCCACTCCTCCCAGATCGGCCTGGACAACCTCACCCGCTACGTCGACGACGAGGTCGATGCGCTGCTCGAGGAGGCCCGGGCGAGCGCGGACCGTACGGAACGCCGACGGCTCCTGCGGGACGCGGAACGTCGCATCCTGGCCGACCTGCCGGCGGTGCCCATCCTGTGGTACCGGCACGACGTCGTCATCAGGCCCGAGGTGCGCGACCTCTCCTACTCGCCGCTGGGTCGGCTGTCCCTCGCTCGTGCCTGGCTCGTACCCAGCGATTGACGGTTCCTGGGGGTCCCGGCGAGGTGCCGGTTGGGTCCAGGGCGCGTGCCTGAGCGGCGAGCCTACGCCCGTGTTGGCGGGTTGGGCGGGTGAGCCGCTACGCTCTCCCTTCCGCCGCGGGACCTCCCGCGGCGCCTACGCGCGAGTGGCGGAATTGGCAGACGCGCACGGTTGAGGGCCGTGTGACCGTAAGGTCATGGGGGTTCAAGTCCCCCCTCGCGCACTTGGCAGCTAGAGGGTGCTAGCACCCCGTAGAACA
>JBKHDS010000053.1:0-9507 GCA_046541215.1 Nitriliruptoraceae bacterium | reverse complement strand
CCGCTCGGCGAGCGCAGCGATCGTCGCGGCCGCCTCGGGTCGGCGACCGGCGACGACCAGCACGCCGCGCGCGCGGCCGATCGCCACCGCGGCGGCGCGAGCCGCACCACCGGTGCCGAGCAGGAGCCACCGCTCACCGGGTGCCGGCGCAACCGTGCGGGCGAGGTCGTCGGCCAGGCCGCGCGCGTCGGTGTTCTCCCCGGTCAGGCCCTGCTCCTCCCACACCAGGGTGTTGACCGCACCGATCAGGACGGCCTCCTCGCTGACCTCGTCGCACAGGTCGACGACCACCTGCTTGTGCGGCACGGTGACGTTGGCGCCGACGGCGCCGATCGCACCGAGCGCGGCGACCACCGTCGCGAGGGCCTCCGGCGGCGTCGGGGCGGCGAGGTAGACGAGGTCCAGCCCGGCCGCGCGGAAGGCCGCGTTGTGCAGCCGGGGCGAGGCGGAGTGGCGGGCCGGCCAGCCGAGGAGCACGACCGGCCGGGTCGTCGCGGTCGGCCACTCGGTGGGGCGTGCCGCCCGCCCGTGGGTGCGTTGCGTGGCGTCTGCCGGGCCGGGGTCGTTTTGGTGTCGGCCGGCCGGCCCCTCACCTCCCGGTTCCGGGCTCACCCGATCTGCCCGCCCTCGCACCGGTTGGTCTCACGGAACCGCTCGACGTTCTCCTGGTGCTCCTCGTTCGTCTCGGCGAACACGTGCGTGCCGTCGCACTCCGGCGCGAGCACGTAGAACCGGAACGGGGTGTCAGCCGGGTCGAAGGCGGCCGCGAACGCCGCGGTCCCCACGCCGCTGATCGGGGTCGGGGGCAGCCCGTCGACGCGGTAGGTGTTGTAGGGGCTGTCGATCTCCAGATCCTCGAGGGTCACGATGTCGCGGGGTCCGCCCCCGAGCGCGTAGACGACGGTCGCGTCGATCTGCAGGCGCATGCCCTCCTCGAGCCGGTTGCTGATCACCCCGGCCACCAGCTGGCGTTCCTCGTCGACGCGGGTCTCGCGCTCGATCAGGCTCGCCAGGATCAGGCGGTCGTAGAGCTCCTCGTCCGGGACGTCCTCGCGCAGCTCGGTCGGAAGGGCGGTGAGCTCGACGTCGAGCTGGTCCACCATCCGCTGCAGGACCTGCTGCGGCGTGGCGTCATCCACGACCTCGTAGGTCTGCGGCCACAAGAGCCCCTCGAAGGCCTCGAGCTCGTCCGGCACCCCTGCCGGGTCAGGCACCCACTCCGGGACGCGCAGCAGCCCTTCGAGGGAGACGTCCTCGGCCTCGAGGTCCACGGCGCGGCGGGCGTCCAGCACCTCGCGGTAGTCCTCCACCTCGTGGGCGGGGAACTGCTCGGCGAGCCGCTCCAGGGTCTGCTCGACCGTGAGTCCTTCGGGGACGGTGAACACGATCGTGGGCGGCGCGACCGGGCCAGCCGCGAGCACGGCGATCGCGTCCTCGATCTCCATGCGGGTCTCGAGCTCGAACACACCCGGCTGCAGCGTCGAGGCGAGGTCGGCATCCTCGGCGGCGGTGCGGAAGCGGAAGGCACTGCGGACCACGCCGAGCTCCTCGAGCTCCTCGCCGACGAAGCGGACCGTCGCGCCGCGCTGCACGGTGTACTCGACCGGCTGGCCGGGCTCCACCTCGTCGACGAACACGCTGGTGTCCAACCACCACACGCCGGCGGCGACCCCGGCGACGCCGAGGAGGAGGAAGGACAGGAACCAGCGGGACCCGCGGCTGAGCGCCATGGTCAGCCCTCCCCGGCGAGGCGCTGCGCGTGTAGCACGGCCTGGAGCAGCACGCTGGCCGCGACGCGGTCGACGGTGTCCTTGCGCTCGCGGCGGGACAGGTCGGCGTCGAGGAGGACACGCTCGGCCTCGACGGTCGTGAAGCGCTCGTCCCACAGCAGGACCGGGAGGCCCGTTCGCTCGCGCAGCGCGTCGGCCACGCCCCGGGCACGGCCCGCCGCGCGGCCCTCGCGGCCCTCGAGGGTGCGCGGGTAGCCGACGACCAACCCGGCGGCCTCGTGCCGAGCCACCGCCTCCACCAGCGCGGCCAGCATCGCCTCCTGGGCACCGCGGGGCACGTGCAGGGTCTCGGCCGGAGAGGCCACCACCTGGCCGGGATCGCTGACGGCCAGCCCGATGCGCACCTCGCCGAGGTCGATGGCGAGCAGCCGCCCGGACCTCGGCAACGGGTCGCCGTAGGCGCCCGTCAAGGCCGCGGCGGCGCGGTCCTCGGTGGGGCTCACGCCGCGGCCCCCGCAGCATGGGCTTCGCGGGTCGCGACCGCGAGCGCCTCGTCGAGCTTGGCACCCTGCTTGCCCCCGGCCTGGGCGAGGTCGCCCTTGCCGCCGGCACCGCCCCCGACCACCTGGGCCGCGGGGTGGAGGATCTGCCGTGCCTGCACCCCGGCGTCGACGAGGTCGTCGGTGATGGCGCACAGCAGCTGCGCCTTGCCCTCCGCGGTCGTACCGCCGACGACCACCACCGCCGGGGCGACGAGGTGGCTGCGGGTCTCGACCGCGAGCCGGCGCAGCTCGTCCATGGCCAGCCCGTCGGCGCGGTGCACGAGCACCGCCCGGCCGTCCGCGCGCGCGGCCGTGGTTGCCAGCCGCGCCGCCTCCTGGGACAGCTGCGCCCCACGGGCGGCCGCGAGCTCCTTCTCCGCGGCCTTGAGCCGCTCGAGCAGCGTCGCGACCCGCACCGCGGCCTGGTCGGTCGGCACCTCCAGGAGCCGGGCGACCTCCTCGGCCACCAGCCGCTCGGTGGAGAGGTAGACGAAGGCGTCCTCGCCGGTGAGCGCCTCGATGCGGCGGGTGTTCGCGCCGATGGACTCCTCGCGCACGACGGTGATGGTGCCGATGCGCGCACCGCTGGGGACGTGGGTCCCGCCGCACAGCTCCTTGGAGAAGTCCCCGATCGTGACGACCCGGACCACCTCGCCGTACTTGTCGCCGAAGTTCGCGACCGCGCCGGCCGCGCGCGCCTCCTCGAGCGGCAGGATCTCGGTCTGGACGTACGGATCGGCCACGACGCGCCGGTTCACCGTGCGCTCGAGCAGGTCGAGCTCCTCCCGGGAGACCCGGTCGAAGTGGGGGAAGTCGAAGCGCAGGCGCCCGGGGGTGACCAGGGAGCCCGCCTGCTGGGCGTGGCTGCCGAGCACCTCCTTGATGGTGGCGTGCAGCACGTGGGTGGCCGAGTGGCTGCGCGCGGTGGCGACCCGGCGGTCGGCGTCGACGCGCGCCTCGACGCCCTGGCCGGTGTGGACCTCGCCGGCGACGACCCTGGCACGGTGGACGATGAGCCCGTCCACCGGCTCCTGGGTGTCGGTGACCTCGAGCCGCCCGGTGTCGGTGACGAGCAGCCCGGCGTCGCCGATCTGCCCACCACCCTCGGCGTAGAAGGGGGTGCGGGGCAGCACCACCTCGACGACCTCACCCTCCGAGGCGCCCGCCTGGAGGCCCCCGACCGTGACGATCGCGCCGACCTCGGCCTCGGCGGCGAGCGCCTGGTAGCCGACGAACTCCGTCGTCCCCACCGTGGCGGCCGCGGTGCGGTAGAGGTCGAGGGGGATCCCGCCGCCACCCTTCTTCGCCGCCGCACGCGCACGGGCGCGCTGGGCGTCCATGAGCTCCTCGAAGCGGTCACGGTCGAGGGGGAGCCCGGCGTCCTCGGCGATCTCCACGGTGAGGTCGATAGGGAAGCCGAAGGTGTCGTGCAGCTCGAAGGCGACCTCGCCCGGGAAGGTGCGGTCGCTGCCCTGCCCGAGGCCCGCGATGACCGCGTCGACGCGCTCGAGCCCCAGGCGGATGCGGGCGCCGAAGTCGGCCTCCTCGGCCGCAGCGACGCGCGTGATCAGCGCGCGCTGGGCCGCGAGGTCGGGGTAGCTCGGCGTCATGCGGTCGATGACCGCCTCGACCATCGGGACGAGCAGCGGCGCCCCGCCGCCGACGTCGACGCCGAGGAGGTGGCCGTGCCGGACCGCACGCCGCAGCAGGCGGCGCAGGACGTAGCCGCGCCCCTCCTTGGCGGGCAGCACCCCGTCGCCGATGAGGAACGCCGAGGTGCGCGCATGCTCGACCAGCACGCGCAGGGAGACGTCCGCGTCCGGATCCTCACCGTAGGTGTGACCGGTGAGGGCCTCGGCGGTGGCGAGCAGCGGCGCGAACAGGTCGGTGGCGAAGACGTTGTCCACGTCCTGGAGCAGCACCGCCATGCGCTCCAGCCCCAGCCCGGTGTCGACGCTCGGTGCCGGCAGGTCGCCGAGGACGTTGCCGTCCTCGTCCTGCTCGTACTGCATGAACACGAGGTTGTAGTACTCGAGGTAGCGCTCACCGTTGACGACCGGACCGCCCTCCTCGCCCCAGGCGGGGCCGCGGTCGTAGTTGAGCTCCGAGCACGGACCGCAGGGACCGGCGCCACCGGTGGACCAGAAGTTGTCCGAGGCGTCCCGACGGGTCGCACCCTCGGGCACCCCGACCCGCTGGATCCGCTCCAGCGGGATGTCGGTCTCCTCGAGCCAGTACCGCTCGGACTCGTCGTCGTCGGCGAAGATCGTGACCCAGATGCGCTCGGGATCGAGACCGTAGGCCTCGACCGACAGCTGGTAGGCCCAGCGGATCGCCTCGCGCTTGAAGTAGTCCCCGAAGGAGAAGTTGCCGAGCATCTCGAAGAACGACAGGTGCCGGGTGGTCCGGCCGACGTTCTCGATGTCGTTGGTCCGCACGCACTTCTGGTAGCTGACCGCCCGACGGGAGGGCGGGGTGGCGTCGCCGAGGAAGTACGGCTTGAACGGCACCATGCCCGCGATGGTGAGCAGCAGCGTCGGGTCGTTCGGGATCAGCGGCGCGCTGTCGTAGCGCCGGGCGCCCCGCTCCTCGAAGAAGCGCAGGAAGGTCTCTCGGATCGTCAGGGAGTCCACGTCAGGTCCTTGTGCCCCACCGCTCGGGGGCGTCGAGGTTCGCCGGTGCGGCCGGCCGGGTCGATCGTGGGCCGTACCACGGTCAGCTCCTCAGCGCGCTACCGAGGCTCGGGACGTCGAAGCGGCTGCGCAGGTCCGCCTCACGCTCGGCGGCCGCGACCCGTCCCTCGGCGAGCGCTGCCTGCAGCCGGTTCCCGAGCCCGGCGGCTGCACGACCGGCGTTGCCGGCCAGGGTGCTCGGCTGCACCGCCTGCTGAGCCCGGTCCAGCCGTCGAACCAGGGAGACCCCGACGACGACACCGGCGCCGAGGCCGAGGGTGAGGGTGAAGAGGCGCTTCACGGGCGGATCCTGGAGAGCGGGGCGGCAGGTCGGCCAGCCAGTGTGCCGTGCCGCCGCCGGGTCGGGGACACCAACGCGGGGCTCACTCCGCCATCTTGCGCGTCGCACGGGCGGTCCCCGCTGCGAACGCCGCGACCTTGATGAGGGGGTTGGAGACCGTGGCGTGCACCACCCCGACGAGCTGATCGGTTGTGGCGGTGATCGACTGGACCCCGGCCACGATGGTGTCGATGCGTGCGAGCTCGACGTTGACGCCGGCGGCGGTCTCGGTCACCTGCTCGAGCGTCGGCAGCAGCCGATCCGTGGTCTCCCGGAGCCCACGGGTGGCTTCCTCGAGGAGCCCGACGGTCTTGAGCAGGGTGTAGGAGGCCATCGCGACGAGCGCCCCCCAGAACACCACGGCGAAGACGATGGCCCAGTCCCTGACGGTCACGTGTACTCGTCCTCCTGCCGGGGGCATGCTGCGCTGGCCGTGGCGAGGGTGCGACCGACCGGACCGCGACCTGCTGCCGTCCTGGCCCGAGGCTCGTCCCCGCACGGGTGGGCGCGAGGATAGTCCCCGAGCGGGACGGTCAGGCCGTCGGCTTGGCGATGGGGAGCTCGAACCAGAAGCAGGACCGGCCCGGGCGGGACTCGAGCCCGATGCGCCCGCCGTGGCGCTCGACGATCTCACGGCTGATCGCGAGGCCGAGGCCGGTCCCGCCCCGGCTGCGTGGGTCCGAGGGATCGGCCTGCACGAAGCGTTGGAAGAGCCGGTCCTTGAGCGCCTCGGGGACGCCGGGCCCGTGGTCGACCACCTCGACCCGGACGTGCCCGCGGTGGTCCGGAGCCCGGCAGGCGCGGACCTCCGCCTCGCTGCCTGCCGGGGCGTACTTCGCGGCGTTGGACAGCAGGTTGGCGAGCACCTGGGCGAGCTGGTCGGCGTCGCCCCGGACCCAGAACCTCTCCGGAGCCGGGTGCAGGACGAGCTGAACGTCGTACCTGGCGGCGTAAGGCTGGTTGTCGGCGATCGACCGCTCCAAAAGCGGTTCGAGCGGCTGGAGCACCGGCTGGATCGGCCGTCCTCCCTCCAACATCCGCTCGAGGTCGAGCAGGTCATCGATGAGCTGGTGCAGCCGGCCGGTGTTGCGGCGAGCGACCTCGAGCAGCTGCACCGCGGAGGCGGGGAGGTCACCGACCACACCGTGCACGAGCAGCTCGAGCGCCCCGCCGATCGCGGTCAGGGGCGTGCGCAGCTCGTGGCTGACCGTGGAGACGAACCGGTCCTTGGCGAGCTCGGCCTGATGCGCCTCCGAGACATCCCGGGTCGCGCCGCTGATGCGGACCGGGCTGCCGTCCTCGGCGTACTCCACCAGGCCACGGACGATCACGGGGACGCGTCGACCGTCGCGGTGCACGCCGGCCGCCGGCAGCTCGAAGACGCGCTCCCCGGCAGCCAGCGCCGCGTCGACCCCAGCCTCGAAGGCGGGCAGGTCGTCGGGGTGGGTCAGTTGCCGCCACGGCTCGGGCGTGGCCGGCAGCTCCCCTGGTTCGTACCCGAACAGCGCCCACCAGCGGGGCGAGTAGTAGGAACCGCCGTCGTCGAAGCGGAGCTCCCACCACCCGTCGTTCGTGGCCGCCAGCACCCGCCAGAGCATCTCCCGGCTGTCACGTAACGCCTGCTCGGTGGCACGTAGCTCCGTGAGGTCCTGCACCGTGCCGATGACCCGCGTCGGTGAGCCGCCGGGCAGCGGCGCGAGCCGGGTCAGCTGCCGCAGCGCACGGACCTCGCCGTCCGGGCGCACGATACGGAAATCGACCTGGTGTTCCCCGTGCTGCAGGAGCTCGTCCGCCACGGCCGCGACCGCGGGACGGTCCTCGGGGTGGACCAGCTCGCGGAGCCGGTTGCGGTCCATGTCGGCGTGCCGTGGGTCGAGCCCGAACAGCTCGTAGACGACCGGGCACCAGTGCAGCCGCGGTTTGGCGAGGTCCCCCTCGATGCGGCCGAGGCGGGCGAGCCGCTGGGACGCCTCGAACAGCGCGGCGCCGGTCCGTAGCTCCTCGTGCTCGTGCGCCATGGCCAGCAGCTCGGTCACGTCCTCGGCGACGAGGATCCCGAGCGCCTCACCGGGGGATGGTGCGGCGCGGCAGCGCAGGACCCTCGGGTCGCGTCCGTCGAACCTCCGCACCCGCAGGTCCGCGGCCGCGAGCTCACCCGCCTCGAGCTCGGCCAACAGGGTCGCGACGGCCTGACGATCGTCGTCATCGACGAGCTCCTCGAGCCGCGTCTCCTCGATCACCGCGAGGTCCGCCCCCAGCACGGCGGCCCAGGCCGGGCTCAGGCCGAGCAGGGATCCGTCGTGGTCGATGGTCGCGCGCAGCTCTCGGGACAGGGCGGCGAAGAGGTCAACCGTCCCGAGCGTCGTGACGTCCTCCATCGGACCACTTCCCGCGGTCGCCCCCCCACGCGGCGGCCGCTGCCCCCAGCGTACTACGCCCGGCGGGAGCGGCCAGGGTGGTCCTCCGGCCGGTGGCGACGTCCGGCCTCGGCGCGCAACTCGGCGACGCGGTCGGCCAGCGGTGCCTCGTGGCCGTGCCGTGAGGGCTCGTAGAGCACCGTGCCGACCAGCTCGTCGGGGAGGTAGGTCTGCTCCGGCGCGACGCCGGAGGGGCGGTCGTGCGGGTAGACGTAGCCGGTGCCGTGGCCGAGCTCGCGGGCGCCGCGGTAGTGCGCGTCACGCAGGTGCTGGGGGACGTCGAGGTTGCCGGTGCGACGCACCAGCTCGGTTCCCCTCGCCAGCGCGCGGGTCACGCTGTTGGACTTCGGCGCGGTCGCGAGCGCGATCGCAGCGTGGGTCAGGGCGTAGCGGGCCTCCGGCAGCCCGACCTTGTCGAGCGCGTCGAAGGCAGCGACCGCGAGGGGCAGCGCCTGACGGTCCGCGAGCCCGATGTCCTCCGAGGCGAGGATCACCATGCGTCGGGCGAGGAACCGGGGATCCTCCCCGGACTCGAGCATACGCAGCAACCAGTACACGGCTGCGTCCGGGTCGGAGCCGCGCAGCGACTTGATGAAGGCGGAGACCTGGTCGTAGTGGCCGTCGGCGGTCTTGTCGTACCGGAACCGGCGCATCGCATCGGCGACCGCATCGCGGTCGAGCACGACCACCTCGGTGTCCGGGTCGTCGCCGTCGCCGACCCCGGTGGCGGCAGCCGCGACCTCCAGGGCGCTGAGCGCCGCTCGTGCATCGCCGTCTCCGACCGTCACGAGGTGGTTGAGCGCTTCCTCGGTGAGCGCGACCCGCCCCCCGAAGCCACGCTCCGGGTCCTGGCAGGCCCGGGCGAGCAGCACCTCGAGGTCCTCCGCGCCCAGCGGCTCGAGCCGCACGAGCTGGCAGCGCGACAGCAGCGGCGCGTTCAGCTCGAAGAAGGGGTTCTCCGTGGTGGCGCCGATGAGCGTCACCCAGCCGGCCTCCACGCCCGGCAGCAGCGCGTCCTGCTGACCCTTGTTGAAGCGGTGGATCTCGTCGATGAACAGCACCGTGCGCCGCTCGCGCAGTTCCAGGCGGCTGCGACCCTCGTCGATGACCCGGCGCACGTCCTTGACGCCTGCGGTGACCGCCGAGAGCTCCGTCCAGGCCGCGTCCACGTGGGCGGCGACGACGGTCGCGAGCGAGGTCTTGCCCACGCCAGGTGGTCCCCACAGGATCAGCGAGCGCAGGTCACCGCGGTCGAGCATCGCCCGCAACGGCTTGCCAGGCCCGAGCGCGTGGCGTTGACCCACCACCTCGTCGAGGTGGCGGGGGCGGAGCCGCGCGGCGAGCGGCATACCGACGGGCACGGGCGCGGGACGACGCCGATCCCCGGCCGGGCTGGGGTCATGTGCCGGCGCCGCCGGCCGGTCCGTTCCGGTCGGCCCCTGGGGGAACAGCGTGGGCTCGCTCACATCGCGACCCTACCGCCCGCTACCTCGGCGGCAGGCCGGCGGTGGGCCGGACCCGGCGGCGGGCACCGTTCGCCGGGCACGGTTCGCCGGGCACCGCTCGCCGTGCGGTGGGCCGGGCCCACGCACCGGACCCGGCAGCCGGCACCGTTCGCCGGGCACCGTTGTTTGAAGCGATCCGACGCTGAGGTCGTCGCTTCGCTTCAAACAACCCGGGGGTGCCGGCCGGGGAGCGCGCACCGGGGGCCACGACCCGGGGGCGCCGGCAACCGGGGAGCGCGCCGGGGGTGCCGGCCGGGGAGTGCGCGCCGGGGGCGCCGGCCGGGGAGTGCGCGCCGGGGGC
>JBKHDS010000052.1:0-9642 GCA_046541215.1 Nitriliruptoraceae bacterium | reverse complement strand
TCCCCACGGGCCACGCTTCAGCCAACAGGTCCTCAGCCCCGCAGCAGCGGCGGGCAGCACGTCGTTGTCGACGCGGTCGCCCACGTAGAGCAGCTGGTGGGCGGCGGTGACCCCGGTCAGCTCCACGAGACGGGTGAAGAAGGCGTCGTCGGGCTTGCTGACCCCGAGCCCCTCCGAGGTCCAGCAGGCCTCGGCGCCGAGCTCCAGCGCCTCGAGCTGTGGTCCCCGCCGTGCCGGCTGGTTCCCGGCGATGACGACCCGCACGCCCGCCTGCGGGAGCTCCGCCAGACAGGCGCGCACGTCCGGGTAGAGGTCCGACTCGACGAACCCGCCGTAGCGCCGCTCGTGCTCCTCCTCGAGCTCCTCCCAGTCGAGGTTGGGTGCCACGTGCGCGAAGACCGAGGCCACCGGTTCGTCCTGGACCACCGCTGCACCGAGCACCGCCGCGAAGGTCAGCGGGGAGACGCCGACGAGCTCGGCCCAGATCGCCCACACCCGGGTCTCGTCGATCAGGACCTCACCGACGTCGAACACCACCGTGTCCGGCGCCGGCACCTCGGTCGGGGCTGCCTCGGTCATGCGTCCCGCGCCGCATCGCGGGTTGCCAACTCCACCAGCCGCTCGCACAGCGCCGGGAAGCTGATCGAGGCAGCTTCGGCCGCGAGCGGCACCAGGGAGGTCTCGGTCAGGCCGGGACAGGTGTCCAGCTCCAGCAGCCAGGGCCGACCATCGGCGTCGACGATGAGGTCCGCGCGGGAGATGTGCCGGGCGCCGACCGCCCCCACCGCCCGCAGAGCCGTGTCGGCGCAGGCTGCCGCGACCTGCTCATCCAGTCGCGCCGGGGCGTGGAACTCGGTCGCACCGGGGGTGTAGCGTGCCGCGAAGTCGTAGGCGCCCTCCTTGGGCTGGATCTCGACCGCGGGGAGCGCCTGGCCGTCAAGGACGGTCACCGCGACCTCGGTTCCCGCGACGAACCGCTCGATCAGTACCGCCTCGGCGTAGGAGAAGGCGCCGACGATGGCCTGGGGCAGCCGAGCGACGTCCTCGACGATGGTCAACCCGAGGGAGGAGCCGCCGGTGGCGGGCTTGACCACGAGCGGGACCGAGAGCTCCGCCGCGATGCGGTCCACAGCCGCGCTCGCCCCCATCTCGCGGAAGGCCTGCTGGCTCAAGGTGACGCGGTCCGGCACGTGCAGCCCCGTGCGCGCGAACAGCCCTTGGGCGATCGGCTTGTTCCAGGCCAGGGAGCTCGCGAGCACGTCCGGACCGGTGTAGGGCAGCCCGATGAGCTCGAGCAACGACTGGATCGTGCCGTCCTCGCCCGCCGAGCCGTGCAGGGCCAGGAAGGCGACGTCGAACCCACCGGCGTCGAGGGTGTGGACCAGCTCACCGTCCACGTCCAGGGAGGTCACCGGGTAGCCGAGGTCGCGCAGCGCGTCGGTGACCCGCGATCCCGACCGCAGGCTCACCTCCCGCTCGAGCGAGATGCCACCGGACAGGACGGCGATGGACGGACGCTCAGCCATCGGGGCTCCTTCGTGAACCGGGGGGCTCAGCCGCCCATCCCGGGGGTCGGACGCGTCGGCTTGCGGTCGGGTGCTGGCGGGTGCTCGCCGTAGACGGCGCGCACCAGCTCGAGCTCGTCGTGCAGCAGCTCGCCGAGCCGCTGCACGCCCTCGGGGATGCGCTCGACGGGTGGGTAGCTGAAGCACAGGCGCATCTGGTCCCCGCCGCTGCCGTCGGCGTAGAACCCGCGGCCGGGTACGTAGGCGACGCGGTGGTTGACCGCCTTGGCGAGCAGGTCGGAGGTGTCGATCCCCGGTGGCACGGTGAGCCAGATGTAGAACGCTCCGAGCGGGACGGTCCAGTGCACCCCGGGGGGCATCTCCTGCTCGAGCGCGGTCAGCATGGCGTCCGCCTTGGTCCGGTACAGCTCGGTGAAGTGCCGGACCTGCTCACGCCACGGCTGGGTCGCAAGCCACCGCTCCACGATCATCTGGGTCAGGTTGGAGGGGCACAGATCGCCCGCCTCCCTGAGCAGCACGAGCTTGTCCCGGATCGGGCGCGGTGCCGCGATCCAGCCGGTGCGGACCCCCGGGGCGAACAGCTTCGACATCGTGCCGATGTAGATCACCCGTTCCGGCAGCAGCGAGCGCAGGCTCGGCAGCGTCTTGCCCGCGAAGTCGAGCAGGCCGTAGGGGTTGTCCTCGACCACGAGCAGGTCGTGCTGCTCCGCGAGCTCCGCCAGGCGGTGCCGCCGCGCGACCGACAGCGAGACGCCAGCGGGGTTCTGGTGGTTCGGGATCGTGTAGAGGTACTTGGCCTGCCGGCCCTCGGCCGCGAGTCGATCGAGCGCCGCCTCGAGTTGGTCGACGTCCATCCCCTGCTCGTCCATGGGGATGTGGCGCACCTCGGCCTGGTGGCTAGACATCGCCCCGATACCGCCGACGTAGGTGGGGCCCTCGGCCAGGACCACATCGCCAGGATCGAGGAAGCACTTGGCCACGAGCTCGAGGGCCTGCTGACCGCCGACGGTGATGAGCAGGTCATCGGCGTGCCCGGGGACCCCCTCGTGGTGCATCACCTCGACGAGGCGCTCACGTAGCTCCGGCAGACCCTGGCCACCGCCGTACTGCAGCGCCACCGTGCCGGCGTCGCGGATCACGGAGGCGACCACCTCCTCGACGGCGCCGAGGTCGAGCGCGTCGATGGCCGGCATGCCGCCCGCGAAGGAGACGACCTCCGGGCGTGACGCCACCGCGAACAACGCCCGGATCTCCGAGGCGCTCATCCCGGTCACCCGGGCGGCGTAGCGGGCGAGATAGGGGTCGGTGTCGAGCCGCACGGGCTGCTCCAGAGATGCCGGTCGGGGCGGTCCCACCGTCGGATCCGAGCCGGGACCGGAGCCCGTGACACCGCTACAGTCGAGCGTAGCGAGCGTGCTGGTACGACCGGTCACGCGCGCCCCGGACGCGAGCACGGGGCGGCCCGCACCCTGCCGGCCGCGTCGTGTCGGACGGTCGATGCAGGAGCATGCTGGTGGAGCACGACGTCGGCGCCCCCCTCCCCGATCACGACGAGCCGGAGCTGCGGCACCGTGTGGCCCGCGGTGGCTGGCGGCGCATCCTGGCCGGGTTCCTCGTCGGCGCGGGCGTCGGCGCGGCCATCGGCCTGGTCCTGCCCCGAGACGACGGACCGGTCCGGCCGCGCCCCGGTGGTTGAGCGGTGCGCCGCGCCGTCCCCCTGACGGGAGACGTCCTCGCGTCCCTGCCCGACCCCTGCCGGCGGTGCCTGTTCTGGGAGCAGGGAGCGCCCTGCCCGCAGCCGCGCTCGGGCACGGTCCTGGCAGGGCTCGCCACCCCGCTGCCCCCCGGGGAGGCCGCCCGAACGCCGGCCGAACGCAAGCGCGCCTGGGTCGACGTCGAGGTCGCGAGCGGTGCCCCACCGGGCGTGGGGCTCTGGGCGCGGGCCGGCACGGATCGGCGCACCGACCGTCCGCCGGCGGCACCGGTGGACGCCTTCGCCCTGTTCGCGACCCCGGACCGCTTCGCGCCGCGGGCGGTCCCCGCGCCGCGGCCGAGCCCGGACGCGCTGCTGCTGGCGACGGCCTGGGTGGCGCCGACCGAGCGTGAGCAGGGGCTGGGCCGTGTCCTGCTGCAGCAGGCGTTCCGGGAGGCGGTCCGTCGTGAGCTGGCCGCCGTGGAGGTCTACGCCGACCGTCGCTTCCGGGAGCGGTCCTGCGTGCTCCCGACGACCTGGCTGCTCCACGAGGGGTTCGTCGTCCACCGAGAGCACCCAAGGGTCCCGCTGCTCCGGCTGGAGACCCGGCGTCTGGTGCGGTGGACGGAGCACCTCGAGCACGCCTGGGACGAGGTGCTCAGCCACCTCCCGGAACTCGTCCCCGCCCCCCGGCGGGGCGGTACCGTGGCTCGGACGAGGAGCTCGACCTCCTCCGCCCCGCCTGAGGGAGCCATCTGCGCACCGTGACCCGGTCGGCGGTCCCTCGCTGAACCCCCGAGGTCCGACGTGCGCGCCTACCACGAGCTGCTGCGGCACCGCGACGCGCGGTGGCCCCTGTTGCTGTCCATGGTGGCCCGGCTCACGCCGGGGATGATGATCCTCGCGCTGGTCCTGCTGCTGCGGGACGCCGGCTACAGCTACGCCGCCGCTGGCCTGGTCAGCGCCGGCCATCAGGTCGGCGTCGGGCTCGCCTCGCCGGTGCAGGGCCGGCTCGTGGACCGCTTCGGCCAGGCGCGGATCCTCGTGCCGGACGCCGTCGGCTACCTCGGCGGCACCCTGGCCGTGGCGTTGGCCGTCGGCGCGTCGGCGACGGTCCCCGCGCTGGTCCTGACGGCGCTGGTGACCGGTGCGCTCTACCCGCCGGTGACGGCGTCCTCCCGGGTACTGCTGTCCCGGCTGTTCCCGACGGGGCAGCTGCGCGAGTCCGCGTTCGCGCTGTCGTCGGTCTCCGTCGAGCTCGGCTTCGTGCTCGGACCCCTGCTGGCGGTCGCGGTCGCCGAGCGGTGGACGCCTGCAGCCGCGGTCGTGCTGGCCGGAGGGTTCGCCGCGGTCGGCTCGGCCGGCTACGCCGCGACCCGCGCGGCTCGAGCGATGCCTCCGCGGGTCGGTCCCCGCCCGAGCGGCGGGGCGTTGCGCTCCCCGGGCGTCCGCGCGCTGGTGGTGGCGATCGGCGCCGCCGCGGTCTCCTTCGGCGTCCTGGACATCACCATCCCGGCGGTGGCCGAGCTCGCTGGGGACCGCAACGATGCCGGGCGCCTGGTCGCCACGCTGGCGGCCGGCAGCCTGTTCAGCGGCGTCGTCTACGGTGCCCGCACCTGGCCAGGGACGCTCCCGGCGCGGCTGCGGGTCCTGGCGGTGCTGCTCGCTGTGGGCATGCTGCTGCTCCCGCTGACCGTGGGAGATCTGCGCCTGTTCACCGTCGGCCTGTTCGCGGCGGGCCTGTTCCTCGCGCCCACCACCATCGTCGCGTTCCAGTTGCTCGACGACCTCGCCATCCGGGGGACCCAGACCGAAGCGCAGGCGTGGATGCAGGCGGCGGTGGTGGTCGGCGTCGCGCTCGGCGCCAGCCTGGCGGGCTGGGCGGTGGACCGCAGCGGCCCGGCCCTCGCCTTCGGCGTCGGTGCGGTGATGGTCGCGGTCGCGGCCCTGCTCACCCACACCCGGCGCCGCCGACTGGAGCCCGAGGTGCCGGCCCCGCTGGCAGGCTGACGCGGCCGTTGCGCCACGGTCCCGGGTCAGCTCGCTGCCGGCGGAGCACCGACGAGGAAGGTCACGACGGCCTCGGTCAGGGCGGCGCCGAGCCGTTGCTGGACCTGCGGGTCGGTCAGCGACCGTCCCTCCTCCGGGTGGGTCAGGAACCCGGGCTCGATGATGGCCGCTGGAGCCCGGGACTCGCGCACGATCGCGAGCGTGCTGGGGTGCACGCGGCAGTCCACGGTCCCCGTCGCGGCGAGCACCGCGTCCAGGCACAGGTGGGCGAGCCGCTGGCCACGGTCGGAGATCTGGACGTCGGTGCCGAAGTGGTAGGCGGCCGCGCCCCGGCCGTGGGGGGAGTCGACGCCGTTGGCGTGGATCGACACGATCAGCTCGACATCCTCCACGTTCGCCTGCTCCGCCCGTTCCGAGGGCGTCGGGGAGGTGGTGGGGCCGCGGCTGAGCACGACGTGGGCGCCGAGGGCAGCCAGCCGACCCTCCAGAGCCAGCGCGATCGCCCAGGTCACCTCGTGCTCCGGGACCCCGTCAGGCGAGGTCCGGCCGGGGTCGTCCACGCTGTGACCGGGGTCGACCATCAGCCGCGTCCCGGCGACCGTCCTGCGGGGCGGGCGGCGCAGCGCCTCCCGCTCGCGCACCGCCGCCACCGGGGCTTCCTGGTGGGCACGGTGCAGCCTGCGCAGGTGCGCGATGGTCGCCGGACCCGCGATCCCGTCCTGCAGCAGGCCGGCGTTGAGCTGGAACTCGCGCACGGCGCCGACGGTCTGCTGCCCGTACAGACCGTCGTCGTAGCCGCTGTCGAAGCCGAGCCGGTTCAGGCGTCGCTGCAGGTCGCGGACGTCGTCGCCGCGCAGCATCGGGCGGGTCGGGTACAGCAGGCGGTCGCCGAGCCGGTAGGCCGCCCCGATCAGTGCCTGCCAGGTCTCCGGGCCGATGATGCCGTCGGCGACGAGGCCGCGCTGCTGCTGGAAGGCACGCACGCACGCCTCGGTGTCACGGTCGAACACCGCCGGGTCGCCACCGCATGCGTAGCCGAGCGCCTCGAGACGGCGCTCGACGTCCTCCACCTCGGGACCGGTGCTCCCGCGCCTGATCAGCTCCACGTCGCGAGCCTACGGGACGGCACCGTCCGTGCACGGTGCGGCGGCCTCACGGTGCGGCCCGCTCGAAGCGATCGCCCGCCACCGGCTCGAAGCCCATCGCGGTGAGGTAGCGGCGGTGGGTATCGACCTCCGCGCGGGCGCTGAGTCGCGTGATGCCGTGCGGGGCGAACAGCTGGGGCGTGGCGTAGAAGCGGGTGCCGGCGCGCTGGTCGCGGTGGGCGGGCACGACGTAGTCGAGGTCGATGCGTGCCACCTCGCCGTCGGCGCGGGCCAGCACGAGCCCGACCGGGACGCCGTCGCGCAGCACGCTCCAGGCGAGGTGGTCGGTGCTGATGCCCGTGAAGCTCGGCTGGAAGCGTGCGATGTCCTCGCGGTGGAAGGCCACGAACCGTGCCAGCAGCGGCGAGTCGGCCGGGGTCTCCACCACCTCGAAGTACGCCTGGGCGGAGCGGTCCGTCACCATGCGCCACAGGTAGTAGAGGTCGATCAGCACGATCGCGCCGTTGGTGAGCACGACCGGCACGGAGCCGATGAGCACGCCGTAGACGGTGAAGACCATCGCGCCGACGAGGTTGATGATCCTGAGGCGCCACAGCGACGCCATGAGCAGGCTGAGGACGATCAGGAGCGAGGCGAGGTAGCCGACGAGCTCGACGGCGGTGACGTCCGGCACCGTCGACGTCAGCCGAGGTAGCTCTTCAGGTCCTTCGTCAACGCGGCCTTGCCCTTCGCGCCGACGATCTTCTTGTCGACCCGTCCGCCCTTGAACACCAGCAGCGTCGGGATGGACATGATCCCGTACTCACGCGCCGTGTCGGGGTTGTCGTCGACGTTGAGCTTCACGACCTTCAGCGTGGCGGCGTGCTCATCGGCGATCTCGTCGACGATGGGGGAGACCATCTTGCAGGGGCCGCACCACTCGGCCCAGAAGTCGACCAGCACGGGACGATCGGCCTCGAGGACCTCCTCGGTCCACTGCGCGGAGGTGATGGGGCTCGCAGGCATGGGGTGCTCCTCGACGGGTGCGCGCGGGCGCTAACGGCAGCGCCTGGGGACGGGCACGGTAGCGCCCGGGGGCCGGCCTGACCTGAGCGGACCAGCCGGTCGGTCAGCCGACCGGGGCGGCTGCCGGCTCGGGTGTGACGGCCGGAGCGGCGTCGGTGCCGGCGAGGTAGCGCTCCGCGTCGATCGCGGCCCGGCACCCGGTCCCCGCCGCGGTGACCGCCTGCCGGTAGGTGTGATCCATCACGTCGCCGCAGGCGAACACCCCCGCCACGTTCGTGGCGGTGGATGGCTCGTCGACGATGAGGTAGCCCTCCTCGTCGGTCTCGAGCACGTCGTCGAACAGCCACGTGTTCGGGATGTGCCCGATGGCCAGGAACAGCCCGTCGGCGGCCAGCTCGCGCCGCTCGCCGGTGACGGTGTCGGCGAGGACGACCCCGGTCATGGTCCCGTCCGCGCCGAGCACCCGCTCGACGACCGCGTTGTAGGCGAACTCGATCCTCTCGTTGCTCAGCGCGCGCTGCTGCATGATCACCGAGGCGCGCAGCTGGTCCCGCCGGTGCACCACGGTGACCTTGGACGCGAACTTCGTGAGGAAGCTGGCCTCCTCCATGGCGGAGTCCCCGCCACCGACCACCAGCACGTGCTTGTCGCGGAAGAAGAAGCCGTCGCAGGTGGCGCAGGCCGACACGCCCGATCCCCACAGCTCATCCTCGCCCGGCACCTCGAGGCGGCGCGGCTTCGCGCCGGTGGCGATGATCAGCGACCGGGTGCGCAGCGTCAGACCCGAGCCGGTCGTGAGCGTCTTGACGGGGCCGGATAGCTCGACGCCACTGACGTCCTCGGTGACGAAGGTGGTGCCGAAGCGTGCGGCCTGGTCGCGCATGGACTGGATCAGCTCCGGACCCATGATCCCGTCGGGGAAGCCGGGGAAGTTCTCCACGTCGGTGGTCAGGGTCAGCTGCCCACCGGTGGGCCCGCCGTCCACCACCCCTTCGATCAGCAGCGGCTGCAGGCTCGCGCGTGCGGCGTAGATCGCCGCGGTCAGCCCGGCCGGGCCCGAGCCGATGATGATGGTGTCGTGCACGCGCTCGGCGAGCTCCGGCGTGCCGGTCGGCTCGCTGGAGGGGGCCGGGGCGCCGGTGGGGGACAGGGTGATGTTGGGCAGCTGTGCCATGGGGGACCTCGACGGGGGTCAGGGTGTGGCTGTCGGGACGTGAACCGGGAGGATCGGGAGCTCGGTCGTGTCCACGTTCGCTCTCTCGGGGCTGGCCAACGCGGGCGGCCAACGGACTATTCCGGTCGGCCTGGCGGCGTCTCAGCAGCATGCCCGATGCCGGGGTGTCGACCCTGGGCGGATGACCCCGGTCACGACTGGCTGAACCGCAGCACCTGGCAGCTCGCCCGCTCCAGCGTCCACACCTCGGCCCGGGTGTAGGCCCCGGTGGCCGGATCCTCGGTCACGAGCGCGATCTGCACGCTCGCGACGCCGTCGACCGCGAGCAGCTCGATCTGGACCGGGATGGCCGCGGTGCCCACCTCCAGCAGCTCCGCGAGGCAGCGGCGTACGTCGGCGGTGTCTGCAGGATCGAGCAGCCGCCCGTCCGGGGTGCTCAGCGCCGGCGGCCCCCCCGCGGGGCCCGCGGCGTCCTCCTCCGCGGCCACGTCCGCGCCCTCGTCCAGGGTGCGGTCGGCCGGGTCGCCGATCCCGAGCAGGGCCGTCTGCGTGCGCTCGGCGAGCGCAGCGGCTTCCGCCCCGCTGAGCTGTGCGGCGGTGACCTCCCGCAACGGGGCGGCCGCCAGCGCGAGGTCGAGCTCCTGCTCACTGAGCTCCCTGCCATCGTCCAGCACGACCGGGACCTCCGTCAGGGTGGCCGGCGCCGACCCGTCGGCCTCGGGGGCGGTCTCGGGGGCAGCCTCGGGGGCGGCCTCGGAGAGCTCCATCCGCTCCTCCGCGCTGTCCTGCGCCAACGAGGCCTCCTCGTCGCCGCCCAGAGGTGGCAGGAGCCGGTCGATGCCAACGACCCCCGCGGCGAGGATGGCGAGCCCCGCGGCCACGCTGCCGATCGCCACGGGCAGGCGGCGGGCGCGACGGGCCGCGAGCTCGTCCGTCTGGTCGAGGGCCTCCGAGGTGGTCGGCGCCCCGGTCCGGGCCGCGTCCGCGGTCGTGACCGTGCGCAGCACCGGGCCGAGCCGCTCGTCCAGCCGTTCGCGGGCCCCCTCCGGCAGCTCCTCCGCCAGCTCAGCCGCGAGCGTCTCGTCCACCTGCCGGAGCGCCTCCAAGTGTGCACGCAGCGCACGATCC
>JBKHDS010000051.1:0-9882 GCA_046541215.1 Nitriliruptoraceae bacterium | reverse complement strand
GGTCAGCGCACCATCTGGAGGAAGCGCCGGGTGCGCTCGTGCTGCGGGTCGGTGAGCATCTGCTTGGGGGCGCCCTCCTCGACCACGACCCCGTCGTCCATGAACACCACCCGGTCGCCGACCTCCTGCGCGAAGCTCATCTCGTGGGTGACGACCATCATCGTCATGCCCTCGCGCGCGAGGTCGCGCATGACGGAGAGCACCTCGCCGACCAGTTCCGGATCCAGCGCCGAGGTCGGCTCGTCGAACAGCATCATGTCGGGGTCCATCGACAGCGCCCGAGCGATGGCGACCCGCTGCTGCTGCCCCCCGGACAGGTGCGAGGGGTAGGCGTCGATCTTGTCCAGCAACCCCACCCGCTCGAGGTTCGCACGGGCCACCTCGCGGGCCTGCTTCGTGTGGCGGCCGCGCACGCGCCGCTGGGCGATGGTGAGGTTGCGCAGCACCGACAGGTGCGGGAAGAGGTTGAAGGACTGGAACACCATCCCGATGCGGCTGCGCAGCGCATCGACGTCGGCGTCGATGTCGGTGATGTCCTCACCCTCGATGAAGATCTGGCCCGCGGTCGGCTCCTCGAGCCGGTTGACGCAGCGCAGCAGGGTGGACTTGCCCGACCCGGACGGGCCGATGACGCACACCACCTCGCCGTGGTCGACGCGGAAGTCGATGCCCTTGAGCACCTCCAGGTCACCGAAGGACTTGTGCAGTTGGCGCACCTCGATCGCTGGGTGGTCCGTGGTCGCGCTCATCGTGTGTCCTCTGTGACAGCCGGTCAGCGCGACCGGGCGTTGCGCCGCTCGAGCACCCGTACGAGCTGGGTGAGCGGCACCGTGATCAAGAGGTAGACCGCACCGACGACGATCAGCGGCGTGGCGTTGGCGTTGAGGTTCAGCAGGTCCCGCCCGAACTTCAGCAGCTCCTTCGTCGCCGGCGTCGTGCCGATCACGAACAGCAGCGAGGTGTCCTTGATGAGCAGCACGAGCTCGTTGGTCAGCGGCGGGATGATGATCCGGAAGCCTTGCGGGATGATGATGGAGATCATCGCCCACGCGTAGGACATGCCGAGGGAGCGGGCGGCTTCCATCTGGCCCTTCGGCACGCCTTCGATCCCCGCGCGGATCGTCTCGGCCATGTAGGCCGCGGCCACGATGCCCAGGCCCAGCGTGATCGTGACCAGCGTCGGCCAGCGGGTTCCGAAGGCGATCGGGATGCCGATGCCGACGAGGAAGATGGTGAGCAGCGCCGGCAGCCCACGGAAGATCTCGATGTAGAGCGTCGCGAGCCAGCGGTACGGCTTGATGGTGGACAGCCGCATCAGGGCGAGCAGCAGACCGAAGGCCAACCCGAAGGAGAACGCGAGGGCGGTGTAGAGCAGGGTGTTGCGCGCGGCGATGGTGAGCACGTCCGGGAACATCGAGCGAGCGAGCTCGACGTTGAAGAAGTTACGCTGGATCGTCTCCCAGTCGGCGATGAGCAGGACCAGCACGACAGCGATGACGAAGACGAGGTAGAGCACGCCGCGGATCAGCTGCTGCTTGCGCCGCTTCGTGAGCCCACGGCGCCGGTCCGTGACCGTGCTCGCTGTCATCGCGGTGCCCCCTGGACGCGGTTCCGCAGGTGTGCACGCTAGACGACGACGGGCCCGCACCGGCCCACCTGGGGGTGGAGCGGTGCGGGCCGGCAAGTGGCGACGACGCCGGGGCCGCTCGGCGACCCCGGCGTCACCTCGTCAGGCGCCCGAGAAGTACCGGTCGAACAGCTCGTCGTAGAAGCCGTCCTCGCGGACCTCCTCGAGGGTGCTGTTCAGCACCTCGAGCAGGTCGTCGGAGCGGCCCTGGGAGAGGGCGAACCCGTAGTTCTCGCCGGTGTCGTAGGTCTCCACCACCTCGACGTTGTCGTCCTGCTCGGCGCGGTTGGCGTTGACCGGCTCGTCCTGCAGGATCGCGTCGATCTGTCCGGCCTCGAGCGCGGTGAACAGGGCGCCACCTCCCTCGTAGGCACGGATCTCCGCACCGGGCACGTTCTCCTCGGCGTACGCCTCACCGGTGGTGCCGGACTGGACCCCGACGGTCACGCCCTCGACGAGGTCGTCGATCGAGCCGATGTCGGAGCCAGCCGGGACGAGCAGGGACTGGATCGCGGAGTAGTAGGCGTCGGTGAAGTCGACGTTGGCCGCCCGCTCCTCGGTGATCGTGATGGCGGAGGCCGCCACGTCGCAGGTACCGGCCGCCATCTCGGCACCCGAGGTCAGGCCCTCGAAGCCGGCGTTGACCACGACCAGGTCGAGGTCGTTGCGGTCGGCGATCTCCTGCATGAGGTCGATGTCGAAGCCGGAGTAGCCGGAGGGCGCGTCCGGGTCCTCGAACTCGAACGGCTCGTAGGGCGCATCGGTGCACACGGTCAGCGCCCCCTCGGCGACCAGGTCGAGCGACGCTGCGGCGTCCTCGTCGGTGGCGCCGTCGTCAGCGCCGTCCTCGGCCTCGTCCTCCGCGCCGTCCTCGGCGCCGTCTTCCGCGCCGTCCTCGGTGGTGTCCTCGGTGGTGTCGTCGGTGGGCTCGTCGGTGGCGTCATCCTCGCCGCCACAGGCCGCAAGCGTCAGCGCGAGCGCCGCGGCCAGGGCGACGGCACGCAGACTGCGTCGCATATCGAACTCCTTGCTCGTGAGCCGGCCTGGGGTCCGGCCGGCGGGTCGGGAGGGAGGGACGTAGGGCGGTGCCTACGACCGTCGTCGTACCCTGCCACGGTACGCCAGACACGACCCGGTGCCCCCGTACCTGCTGACCGGGGGTGCGCCCAGCGCTCACTCCGGCGCGGGCTCCACCTCGCTCTCGGCGACGGCCGCGACGACCGCGTCCGGCACCTCCTCGACGCCGACGTGCTGGATGAGCCAGGCGTCGATGCGCCGCCACCACCACTGCAGCCAGGCCACCTGCGCCTCGCGCGACGGCGGGATCTCCGTCCGCGCCACGTGCCAAGCCTTGACCGAGACGTCCGCACCGACCGGGATGCCCCGCCAGATGTCCGCGACCGTGCTGAGGTGCTCGAGGCCGGTGTGGGCGACGAACACGACGTTCGCGGTCGGCGCGCCCTCGAGCGCAGCGATCGCGCCCCCCGACCGCGGGCTGAGGACGTGGCGCAGCTCGCGCGCGGCGTCGGCTTCGGCGTGCCGGCCGGCCGTCTCGAGCCGGTCTATCGAGCGCAGCCGGCGTCGCGGGGTCCAGTTGCTGCCCTCCGGGAAGAGCACGAGCGCCCCCTTCGGCCCGAGGTCCGCGACCAGGCCGCGGATCGCCTCGGTGCCCGTGCCGGGCGGTGCACCGGGGGCGACGAAGAAGCCCGGTACCCGACCGAGCCCGATGTCGATCACCGGCGCGAGCCGCAACAGCTCCTTCAGGACGATCCGCGGCTGACGTCCCGCCTGCAGCAGGCTGTGGACGAGCAGGAAGGAGTCCCCGGGCCCAGCGTGGCGACTGAGGACCAGCACCGGGAGACCGCGGTCCTCGTCGGTCAGGGCGAGGTCGCTGGCGTCGACGTCGAAGCCGACCGCGAAGATGCGTCGTCCCGCCGCCACGAGCCAGGCGAGGTAGGACCGCATCGCCGCGTAGTGGCGGTCCTGCCACCTCGGTTCCTGGAGGTGGCGCCCGAAGCCGCTCGCCACCCACATCCACAGCAGCCGCAGGAGCATGACGGTGTCGGCGATCAGGTACGCCAGCAGGAAGGCCAGGACCCTGAGCGCCCGCCACCGCCCCGGCAGGTAGACCGAGGCCACCGCGGCGACCAGCAACCAGACCGGCAGCGATCCGAGCAGCACGAGGGTGAGGACCGGGACCGCCGGCACGAGCGCCAGCAGTCGGAACCAACGGGGCGGCAGCACGGCAGGACCTCGGCGCGGAGCTCCGGCAGCCTAACCCGGCCCGTCTGTCACGCGTCGGGGAGCCCCGCGAGGACGGCGATCAGGATGAGCAGCGAGGCGACGATCTCTCCGACCCCGACGACGACCGGACGCAGCGGACGAGCACGCCGGGCGTTGGCTGCCGGGCCGGCGATCGCGCGCAGCGTCAGCAGCACCCAGAGCAGGACGAGCCACCAGGCCTGCCACCCGGTCACCACCAGCGCGACCGCCCCGGCGGTCCCGAGCAGGTGGTAGGCCAACGAGCCCCACACCCAGACCCGGCGACCACGCTCGCGGATCATCGTCTTCACGTAGGGCACCGTGCCGAGGAAGTAGGCGGTCAGGGCCCCGGTCACCACCCAGGTCCGCCCGTCCAGGTCGCCACCGGCGGCATCCACCACGACCGGCGTCATCAGCCCGGCGGCGAGCACGGTGAGGACGTCGTTCGCCAGCGAGCGTTCCTTCCGGCGCAGCATGAGCACCGTGCTGGCCGCGAGCAGTGGCAGGTACAGCCCCACCCAGCGCAGGAGGTGTGGGGCGAGGGCGAGGGTCGCGACGCCCAGGGGCGCGGCCACGGAGCCGTACACGAGCACCGGCGTCAGCTCGCGACGCCGGCGCCGGGAGCGCAGCCAGCGTGACAGGGCGTAGAAGGCCAGGTAGCCCACCAGCCAGAACGCGCCCAGCAGCAGGTGGACCGGCGCGGGACCGACCAGCCAGACCCCGGCCACCACCGGGACGAGCAGCATCGCCCACGCACCGTGCTGGTCCGGGACCCACCCGGTCGCCGGGCGCGTGGTCGCGCGGCCGGTCGTCTCCGGCACGGATGCCCTCCTGTCCACGCCGACCGCCCTGCTCGTAGGTGGGCTCAGCTCCCACGTCCCACGCGCCGCCACCACGGCTCGTCGTCCGGATCCTCGGGGGGCAGCAGCGCCGGGAGCCGCTCTCGCACGGTAGCGGCGAGCAGCTTCGGCGACGGGTTCACCAGACCCACCCCGGCGACGCTGACGGTCGGGACGGTCTCGTTCCCGCCGGTGATGGCCCGGACCTCGGCCGCTGCCGACGGGTCGTCCCAGATGTTGCGGCGCTCCACCTCCAGCCTGCTGCGGTCGATCCAGCGCAGGAGCCGGCTGCACCACGGGCACCCCGGGCGCCAGTAGACGACGACCGAGCCGCGCTGGTCCGCCGCCGGGTGCTCCGACGGGCTGGTCATCGACGGCCTCCTCCCTCCGGGCACGCGACGGTAGACCGTACGCGGCGACCGCGGCGTACCGTGGCCCGCGCCTGGCCGAGCCGGAACCAGCCGCCCCGCCGAGCGATCTGCCCGCCCGGCGGCCCCGAACACCTGCAGCGTGCAGCGGTTCGCCGCCCTGCCGCGATCCCCGACCCCCGCCGATGACGGCGGCTCACCGCTCCCGGAGCCAACGTGAGGACCCTGATCCGCCTCCTCGCGGGCGTCACCGCCCGCTTCCCCTGGGCCGTGCTCGCCGTCACCCTGGCGCTGACGGTGGTGCTGGCTGGCCTCGCCAGCACGCTCGAGAGTGCCTCGGGCCAGGAGGGCTTCTCGCCCGAGTCGGAGGAGATCGCGGCCTCCGAGCGCATCGGGGAACTGTTCGGCGATGGGTCCACCTCCTCGGTGCTGCAGGTGCTGGTGGCCGATGAGGGCGGGGACGTGCTGACCCTCGAGGCGCTGGAGGTCGTGGCCGACCTCGAGGAGGCGATCACCGCCTCCGAGGCCAGCGAGGCGCTGGCGAGCGGACCCGGCCAGCCACCGGTGCTCAGCTACCTCACGCCGGTCCAGGAGGCGCTGGCGGCGCAGGGGCTCACGGCCGCCGACCTACCCGACGATGAGGCGGTCAAGCAGCTCTACGCCGACGCCCTGGCCTCCGCGGGCCCGGAGCTCGGCTTCGCGTCGCAGCTGGTCCCCGAGGACGCCGGGGACTCGCCACAGCTCGGCATGGTGCTCGTGTTCGTGGAGAACGCGAGCGACGTCGACACCCAGATCGAGCGCGAGGTCGCCATCGCCGACGCGGTCGCCGAGGTGGACGCCACCACCGACCTCGAGGTCTCCGCCTTCAGCTTCGCGCTGCTGTTCGGCGACGGCGACGACTTCGTCGGCGAGGTGAGCCAGCTGTTCGCCACCGCCTTCCTCATCATCGTGGTGGTCCTGCTCTTCGTGTTCTGGGTCACGCCGATCGGGATGACGACGCGTCTGGCTTCGGCGCGGCGCATGATCGCCGACACCTCCGTGGTCATGCTGACCATCGTGCTCGTCGTGCTGTGGATGAACGGCGTGGGGGCCCTGCTCCAACGGGCCGGCCTGCTCGGTCCCCTCACCGAGGTGACCCAGATCGTGCCGATCCTGCTCGTCGGCCTCGGCGTGGACTACGGCATCCACCTCACCTCCCGCTACCGCGACGAGATCGGTAGCGGCCGCACGGTCGAGCGGTCGATGCGCACCTCCATCGGCACCGTCGGTGTCGCCCTGGTCCTGGCGACCGTCACGACCGCGATCGGCTTCCTCACCAACATCATCAACCCCATCCCCGCGCTACGGGACTTCGGCATCCTGGCCTCGGTCGGCATCGTGCTGTCCTTCGTGCTGATGCTGACCTTCGTGCCGGCGGTCCGCATCGTCCTCGACCGGCGCGCCGAGAAGGCGGCTCGGCTGCCTACCGAGGGGCTCGGCGCCACCCGCGACCGCCTCCTGCCGGAGCTCGCCGGTCGCACGGCGACGCTCGCCGAGCGGGCGCCGATCCCGACCCTCATCGTCGCGCTGGTGCTCGGTGGGCTCGGCTACGTCGGCCTGAGCAACATCTCCACGGAGTTCTCCTTCACCGACTTCCTGCCGGAGGACTCCCCGGTGGTCCAGACCCTGAACACCATCGAGGAGGCCTTCGGCGGGGGCTTCGGCGAGACCACGCAGGTGCTCGTCGAGGACGCGGAGCTGACCGACCCGGCCGTCTTCAACGCCTTCGGTGAGGCAGCGAGCGAGCTGGCCGACACCCCCGACGTGCTGACGATCGCGACCCCGCAGGGGTCGGTGGCGTCGGTCACCTCCCCGGCCAGCGTCGTGCAGCAACTGCTGCTGCCAGGTCCGGACGGGTCGCCCCTGGCACCTGGCTTCGCCGAGATCGCGGTGGCCGCCGGCTACGACCCGGCGACGGGCATCGTGGCCGACGACGGCGACGTGCAGGCGCTGCTCGACGCCGCGCGCGAGGCAGCACCCGAGCAACTGGAGGCGACGCTCGCCTTCGATGGCGACACCCCGATCGCTGCCCTGCTCGAGATCGATACCCAGGCCGGCGACGACCGCGCGATCGAGCTGCGCGATGCGGTGGTGGAGGACACCGCGGCCCTCGCCGACCAGGGCGCGACCGTCACGGTGACCTCCAACGCGATCATCACCGCTGGCATCGTCACCTCGCTCTCGGACTCCCAGGTCGCCTCCCTGCTGATCACCCTGCTGGCGGCGACGCTCGTGCTGATGGTGACCTTCTGGGTCGAGAACCGGCGTCCGTTCCTCGGTGTGCTCACGATGGTGCCGGTCGCGCTGGTGGTCCTGTGGACCTTCGGGCTGATGTACGTCAGCGGTATCCCCTTCGGCCCGGTGACGGCGACCCTGACGGGGCTCGCCGTCGGGATCGGCGTGCCGTACACGATCCACATGGCCCGCCGCTTCGAGGAGGACCGGAACCGCTACGCCAGCATCGAGGAGGCGATCCGCGAGACCACGCGCAACACCGGCGGGGCGCTGGCCGGCTCGGCCTTCACGACCGCCGGCGGCTTCGGGATCCTCATCACCTCGACGCTGGTGCCCTTCCAGCAGATGGGGCAGGTGACGGTGTACGCGATCGTGCTGTCCCTGATCGGCGCCCTGCTCGTGCTGCCGTCCCTGCTCGTGCTGTGGGAGGGGTGGCACCGTCGCCGCGGCGAGCCCGTGGTGGAGAGGGAGACCGTCTCGGTCGCCTGAGCCGCAGGACCCGCGGGCCCTCCGGCTGCGCGCCGTTCCCCGAACCTGCTAGAACCCCGCACCGGCGGCGAGGGCGGAGCTGGCTGCCGGTCGCGACCTCGACGGGGCGGGTCGCGCATCGCCATGGGAGCTGCCGGTGCGGGGTCGACGCCTCCAGGCCATGATCGTGGTCGCGATCGTCATCGTCGGGGTGGCGGCGGCGACCCTGACGAGCATCGCGCAGCGCAGCCACGCCCAGGCCAGGCTCACCGCCATCGCCACCAGCGAAGCGGACCAGCTCCAGGACGCGCTCGAGCTGTTAGCCGGGCTTGGGTGGGCGACCGGTGTCGCCCTGGACCGCGGCGAGGCGTTGGATGCGGCGACCTTCGATGCGGTCGTCGAGCAGCTCGGGCTGCCGCGACGGTTCCCGGCGGTGGTCGGGATCGAGCTGCACGAACGGGTCGAGCGCGATGAGCTGGCGGGCTGGCTCGCGGCCCGCCAGCGCGAGGACCCCGGGTTCGAGCTGACCGCCGACGCCGCCGGTGCGGTCCTGTGGCCGGTGCGGTACGCCTACCCACCCGGCCTGGCGGCACGCCTGCGCGGCGTGGACCTCGGCGTGCTGCCCTCGGTGGCCGCAGCCTCCGAGGCGGCCCTGACCGACGGGCAGGCGCACCTGTCCGCCGCCACGGACCTGCTCAGCCAGGACGAAGGTGAGCCGGGGGCGGTCCTCACCGTGCCCTTCCTCGATCGCGACGGCGAGCCCCGGGGGGTGTTCGGCATCGGGCTGTCCCAGGCGAACTTCGTCAACGCGATCGAACCGCTCAACGGTGAGGTCCAGGTGACCATCCGGGACCCCGGCTCGCGCACCTTCCCCGTGGTCGCGACGGTCGGGCCGCCCCCGGTGGGCGACCTCGTCGAGGTGCGTCCCATCGGGCGACCCACCGAGGCGTGGGTGGTGGAGGTCCGACCGGCGGCGAGCTTCGTGCCGTACTGGACCCAGCTCGGACCCTGGCTCCTCGGGCTCAGCACGCTGGTGGTGGCTGCCACCACCTGGGCGGCCATCGGTGCGCTCGGCTCACGGGAGCGGCGTGCCGCCCAGCTCGCGGGCCAGCGCACCCGGGAGCTCCGCGAGGTCGTCCTCGAACTGGCCGAGGCCAACACCGAACTCCAGCGTCTCAACGCGCAGCTCCGGGAGGCGGACGCGACCAAGGACCGCTTCATCGCGTCGGTCTCACACGAGCTACGGACCCCGCTGACGGTGATCTCGGGGTTCGCCGAGACCCTCGAGCGCCTCCCGATCGACGACGCCGCGGCGAGGGGCCGGCTGCTCGAGCCGCTCCAGCGCAACGTGCGCCGCCTCGACGCCCTCGTCGGGGACCTGCTGCTGCTCGCCAGACTCGACGCGGGCGGGATGGCAGCGGCGCCCGCCGAGGTCGAGCTGCGTCCGGTCGTCGATCGGCTCGCGGCGGACCTCGACCTCACCGACGCGGTCGACAACCGCGTACCGGACGGGCTCGCGATCGCCGTCGATCCGCACCACCTCGACCACATCCTGGTCAACCTGCTGGCCAACGCGCACCGGTACGGCGCGCCACCGATCGTGGTCAGCCTCGCGAGGGAGGATGACGCCGACCGGATCGAGGTCCTCGACCACGGAGCCGGGCTCGGCGAGGAGGATCCCGGGCGGCTCCTCAAGCGCTTCGAGCGCGGCCGGGACACCGGGCACGCGAGCGGCACCGGCCTCGGCCTCGCGATCGTGGCCGAGCTGGTCGGGCTCGCCGGGGGCACCGTCCGGCTCTCGAACGCCTCCCCGGGAACCCGGGTGGAGGTCACGCTCCCGCGGTGAGCCGAACCCGCACGCGCCAGCGGTGTTGGGCACCCGCGACTGCAAGCCCTTCCATCCGTCGGCGGCGGGGTCTAGCGTGCCGGTTTCGAGGGTCCTGCCTCGCCCGAGGCCGCGGACCCACCTGGCCGGGGCTGCTCCGGTCCGCTGGCGAGGAGGACGGCGATGCTGATCGCGCGGGTCGTGGGCTCGGCGGTCTCG